>JALFBO010000008.1 GCA_022772105.1 Erysipelotrichaceae bacterium
GATTAACTATAAATTGCCTCTTATGTTGGTATTTACAAGGAAATATTGTATAATTTTGTAGAATCAATTATGCGAGGATTATTATGGAATTAAAAGTTGGAAATTATGTTTTAACAAAATCATATGGTTTAGGAATTGTAAGTGATTTATCATCATCTAGTTTAGTTAGTATATCTTATGGAAGAGGAGTGGAAAGGAACTTCTTATATGAAAAAAATAAAAGAAGTGATGTAATATTCTATGTTTCCTCAGATTTTATTCATGCAATGGAAGATGATTATAATTATTATGACTATGGTTATACTCTTAGAAATAAAGCAATAGGGTATGCGAATTTAAATAAAATCACTAATTTTAAATGTTTGGATAATGAGATTAGCGCAGATATTCATGGTACACAAGTATATAAAACAAAAATAAAATTCGATGGAACAAAAATAGATTTCTCTTGCTCGTGCCCAGTAGGAGGAACATGTAAACATGAATATGCTTTATTAAGTTTTTTAAATGAACAAATTAATAGCGCAAAAAGTGTATTTGGAAGAAAAAAGATGAAAAAGGTCATGTTTGAGCAACTGATGAATGATTCCACTAATATTTCTCGATGGTTCGATGAAATAGTTGATTGTGTTAGGTCATTTACTCAAGAAGAGCTTGTTGATTATTTATCGTCTTGTGAAGAAATAAACGAAAAACATATTATTGTGTTATTCTTTTTAAAGAATAAGATGAATAAAAGCATGGATAGATTTTATAAACTAATATCTTCTTTACAAGAAAAATGTAAACAAGATTTATCGCTATTTATAGATAAATATTATGATAATTACTTGACTCGTGCAGCATTTTATTTTTCCTATCATTATAATATTGCAATGTTTTTTGAAACGATTGTATCCATATGTGAAACTAATGAAAAAGGCCCTGATATTTTAAAATTGATTCCATCATTAATTATGTGTGCAATGCATATAAAGAAAAACGATTACTATAATAAATTCGAATTTTTAAATGCTATATGTGAATACGATTCTTCTTTTATAGATCAATTTTTCGAGCAAGATACTGATGCGTTAATGGTATTAACAAGATATGTTAGTGATTTTAAATCACTTATAAGATGCTTAAATACCAAAGATTTCATAAAATTATGTTACGCAATTCCTAGTTATGATTTTAAACATATTGCAAAAGAATATGTAAGAAGAGCTTCTTCTATCGCTGATTCTAATGAATATATATTAATAAGTTCGTTGATTACAAGATGTGGGACATTAAGCAAAAATGATATTAAAGAAGTCATTGAGTATATTCCAAATAATAACTTGGTTAAATTGCTAATAAACTTAAATGTAATTGTTTTTGAAGATATAGTTTTAAACGAGGAAGACTTTCATTATTTTGATCCAGTATTCAAAGCGGGGAAGAATATTGATTCATACTATAATTATTTTAAAGAAGACTCTTATAGCATTCACTTAACGTTAAAATGTGCTGGTGATAAATATGTTATTTGTCAAAAAATGGTTTTTGGAAATAATATTTCT
The DNA here is from genome assembly GCA_022772105.1 of Erysipelotrichaceae bacterium. Taxonomy (GTDB): domain Bacteria; phylum Bacillota_I; class Bacilli_A; order RFN20; family CAG-449; genus UBA3210. The sequence goes on from JALFBO010000008.1 coordinate 1,548, forward strand.
TTAGTATATTACTATAATGATTATCCTCTTTCTAAAGACAAAAACAAATATGTTGAGTACTTATTTAAAAGAATTGAAGAATTAAATATTTGTTCTTTAAGAGAGAAGATTGTTGAAGCTGAAGAGGAAAGAAATAAAATATATTTAGAAAAACAAAAAGGAATATTTTTAGATTCCTTTAATAATTTTACTGAAGATTATGATGGTCTAGAAACCCAAGAATATAATTCTAATAATCTGTATGATCTTAAACCTGTATTTGAAATAGAAGAAAGAAATGAAGCGGGCGAGTTTAGTTTAAGACTAAAAATTGGAAATAAAAAATTCTATATCATAAAAAATATTTTTGAATTTTTATATAACTTTAAAGTATGTAAAACTATTGAACTTGGAAAGAAAGAAAATTTTATTTGTAATTATTCAAATTTAACACCAAGAGGACAAAAACTTTTAAAAATGATTGCAGATGTATATTCTTCTACCATCGTAAGAAAACAATCTACATTAATTATTTCTTCGAATATGTTTTATTCCATTATTGAATTATTTAAAGGTGAATATGTTACTATTGGTAAAGATGAATTCTTAGTATCATTAGATAATATCAATTTTAATATCAAATTAGATGATAAGTATAAAGTCAAGATTGAACCAGATTCTTATATTGTATATCCTTTAGTGGATCGATTAATTGTCATTCATGATAATAAAATAGATTATACTTTTATTAATGAAATGCCTATTAAAGTCTTAAGCTTCTTTACCAAATTAAATGGTAAAGATATTTCTCTTGTAAAAAATGAATTCATAGATAATATATATCCTCTTGTCGCGGATAAAATTGAAGTAGGGGAAAATATCAAAAAAGAAATAGGAACTAAGCTTATTGAAATAGATTCTTATTTTGATTACAGCGATAAGAAAATAAAATTACAAACAAAATATCGATTGAATGATAAAATAGTTACTTTAGATACTATTAAAGATAAATCAAGTTTAAATAGAATAAAAACTTATAATAACTTGTTAGCTAATTTAGGTGTAGATGAAGAAAGTAAAACAATAAAAGATGAAGAAGATATTTTTTCTTTCTTTAAACTAGATTTTACTAATTTAAAAAAGATAACTAACGTCTATTTATCAGAATCGATTTTAAATAAACAAATTGATCAATTCGTATCACCAAAATTTAAATTGACTTATGATAACGAAATAATGAGTTGTTTTTATGAAAAATCTTCTTATTCAGAAGATGACTTATATCAAATATTAAAAGCTATCAAACATAAGAAAAAATATGTCTTATTAACAAATGATCGTATTGTCGAACTTGATAATGAAGATTCTAAAATGTTTCAAGAAGTAGTTGAAGGTATGGATTTAAATCCAAAACACTTATATACAGAAGAACATGAACCATTATATAAATCATTGAAGATTTTAAATTATTTAGATAATGGTGACGTAGATGAATATATATTAAATATGGTTAATGAATTAGCTTCATTTAAAGAGGCTAAATATAAATTACCTAAAGTTAATGCTGATGTAAGAAAATATCAAGTTGAAGGTTTTAACTGGATGAAAATCCTTGAAAAATATTCTCTTGGTGGCATTTTAGCCGATGATATGGGACTTGGTAAATCACTGGAGATTATTTGTCTTTTAAAGAGCAACAATGACAATAAACCAAGCCTAATAGTATGTCCAAAGAGTTTGATTTTTAACTGGGTAAATGAATTTAACAAATTTGACGAAGAAACTAAAGTCGTAAAGATTTATGGTACAACAACGCAAAGAAAAGATATTATTACATCTATTAATCCAAATGAAAAAGTTGTTTATATTACTTCTTATGATTCATTAAGAAATGACATAGAAAACTATGATGTAGAATTTAATTATTTGGTAATTGATGAAGCTCAATACATTAAAAACATTGAAGCATTAAAAACTAGAAAAGTAAAAGAAATTAAGGCCAATCATAAAGTTGCTTTAACAGGTACCCCAATTGAAAATAATTTGTTAGATTTATGGTCTATTTTTGATTTTATTATGCCTAAGTATTTAGATGGAATTACTTCATTTAAATCAAATTGTCAACAGGAAGAATATATTAATCTTATTTCCAAAAAGATATCGCCATTTATTTTAAGAAGAACCAAAAAAGAAGTTTTGAAGGATTTACCCGCTAAGAGTGAAAGAATCATTTCTTATGAAATGTCACCTGAACAAAGAAAATTATATGATGCAATATGTTTAAAAGCTAAAAATGAATTAGATGAAACGGGTAAAGCATTTAATGTTTTACATTTATTGACTCGATTAAGACAGATTTGTGTTTCTCCAAGTTTATTTGTTGAAACTTATAAAGGTACAAGCGGTAAGATTGATGGATTACTTTCACTTATTAAGGAATATATTGGTTCTGGACATCGTATTTTATTGTTTTCTCAATTTGTACAAGCTTTAGACTTAATTGAAAATGAACTTCAAAAAATAAATATTGAATATTTTAAATTAACGGGAGCAACAACAGCAGAAAAACGTGTTCAATATATGAACGAATTTAACGCTAACGATAGGGTTAAGATTTTCTTAATATCATTAAAAGCTGGTGGAACTGGTTTAAATCTAATTGGCGCAGATACGATTATTCATCTTGATCCATGGTGGAATGTTGCAAGTGAAAATCAAGCTTCAGACCGAGCTTACCGTATTGGTCAAACAAGAAATGTAGAAGTCATAAAATTAATCTTAGAGAATTCTATAGAAGAAAGAGTGATAGAACTTCAACAAATTAAGAAAGACTTAATTGATAAAGTGATATCAGATGATGATTCATCTATTACAAATCTATCTAAAGAAGATATTGAATTCTTATTACAATAATTTCTCTTTTTCAAGGAGCATCTTACACGCAAAATTGATTCATTCGCTAATAAATTTGCTTTGCTTTTGGGTATAAATGCTTTTTATATAGAATCATTTTGCTAATGTTTGCATAGTTATATTTTCGTAATACGCATAAAAGTTGCTTTAGAATTTTATTAAGGGATTAATTTATGAAAAAAATTATCGTCGTTGGAAGAAGTGGGACAGGAAAAAGCACATTTTCAATGAAATTAAGGGAAATAACAAACATTAATGTTTATCATCTAGATAATATTTTTTGGAGAGCAGATAAAAGCCAAGTATCAAGAGATGAATTTGATGAAAAATTAAAAGAAATATTAAATAAAAAAGAATGGATAATAGATGGAGATTATTCACGTACCTATGAAGAAAGATTTCAAAGTTGTGACACGATATTCTTTTTTGATTTACCACTTAGTGATTCTTTGCAAGGCGTAGAAAGTA
>JALFBO010000011.1 GCA_022772105.1 Erysipelotrichaceae bacterium
TCTTCCTCATAGGAGAATGAACATGTTGAATATACTAATCTTCCTCCTTCCATAAGCATATCAAAAGCTTGAAGAATTAATTCTTTTTGCACCTTAGCACATGATAATACTTTTGCATAAGTCCAATCTTCTTTCATTTTGCTTTCTTTACGAAACATTCCAGATCCTGAACAAGGTGCGTCAAGAATAATACAAGAAAAGGTAGAAGGATATTTTTTTTCTAAGGCCGTAGCAGTGGTATTGGTAACAATAACATTTTTTCTTCCCATTCTTTCAATGTTAGAAGAAAGAATTAAAGATCGTTCCTTTGATATTTCATTACTAACTAATATGCCTTTGTTTTTCATTAGTAAAGAAGCATGAGTTGTTTTTCCTCCTGGAGCAGCAGCGATATCTAATACAGTATCGTTTTCACTTGGATTTAATAAATAGCTAACTAGAGGGGAACATGGTTCAAATAAATAATAGACTCCCATATCAAAATATATATGTTTTCCAAAATGATAAATATCATCTTCATAAATATAGCAATTTGGTATAAATGGATGCTTTTTTACTAAGGGAAATTCATTCTCAAAAGTTGTGGCACTCATTTTTTCTTCGTTTAATAACAATGCGTGCTTACTTTTTGCGTAATCAAGCGCACCTAATAAAGATGATATTTCCTCTTCGTTTAGGTATTTCCTTAAATGTTCTTTAAATTCCATAATGATTCCTCAAAACCATTATAACAAAAACAAATTAAATATCAAAAAAATAATGCTTACCTTACAATAAATTGTAAGGTGTCATCTTTAAAAGCGTTTTCATATAGTGTATAATAATTCAATGAGGTGTATTAATTATGAGAATGGTTGATGTTATTATCAAAAAAAGAAATGGCTTAGAATTAAGTGAAGAAGAAATACGCTTTTTTGTTGAGGGATTTACTTCGGGAGAGATTCCTTCTTATCAAGCATCTTCTTTAGCTATGGCTATATTATTTAAGGGAATGAACAAAAAGGAAATTGGTATATTAACTGATGCGATGTTACATTCTGGAGAAACTATAGATTTATCAAGTATAGAAGGTATTAAAGTAGATAAACATTCAACTGGAGGAGTAGGAGATAAAACTTCTTTAGTGCTTGGACCTTTAGTAGCGGCGTGTGGCGTAAAATTAGCTAAAATGTCAGGAAGAGGATTAGGCCATACTGGAGGTACCTTAGATAAATTAGAATCTATTCCAGGATGCAAAATTGGATTATCTAGAGAAGAATTTATTAATCAAGTAAATAAATATGGTTTAGCAATTGTGGGGCAAACAGGTAATTTAGTTCCTGCAGATAAAAAACTATATGCATTAAGAGATGTGACTGGTACTGTAGAATCAATTCCACTAATCGCTTCTTCCATTATGTCTAAGAAATTAGCATCTGGATCAGATACGATTCTTTTGGATGTTAAATTTGGAAGTGGCGCATTTATGAAAGATATTGATCAAGCACGTCTTTTAGCAAGAACCATGGTGGATATTGGAGATCATTTACATCGTGATACACGCGCAATTTTAACTGATATGGATCAACCTTTAGGACTTGCTATTGGTAATTCATTAGAGGTCATTGAAGCAATCAACACATTAAATGGCAAAGGCCCTTCTGATTTGGTTGAATTATGTCTTGGCGCAGGTGCGATTATGTTGATGCAAGCTAAGAAAACATCTTCTATTGAAGAAGGAAGAAAACTCCTTCAAGAAAAGATTGATAATAAAGAAGCGCTAGAAAAATTATGTGATTTAGTAAGAGCTCAAGGTGGAGATGAATCTTATATTCGTGATCCTTCAAAGTTTGAAAAAGCTAAATACATCATCGCTATCAAAGCGGAAAATGAAGGATATGTAAAACAAATTAATGCTTTAGAAATTGGTGATTCTGCGATGCGACTTGGTGCTGGAAGAGCAACATATGATGACGTAATTGATCCTTCTAGTGGCATTGTGCTATCCAAGAAAGTAGGAGATAAAGTAAATGTAGGTGATGTTCTTTGCACTGTCTATACTAATAAAGAAGATAATGCATCAATTTTAAAAGATATTCATGATTCATTTAAATTATCCAGCGATATAGTTAAAATCAATCCAATTATTTATGAAGTAATAAAATAGGGCTTTTTTAGGCCCTTTTTTGATAGAGGTGATAAATTATGATTGATCAATTTAGATTAGAAGTTTGTAAAAAGCGAATTAAGGAAGCAAAAAAAATTGTATTTTTTGGAGGGGCTGGTGTGTCCACTGCTTCTGGTATACCTGATTTTCGTTCTCCTCAAGGATTATATAATATAAAGTCTAAATATGGTATTCCTTATGAAGTGATGTTAAGTCATTCTTTCTTTGAAAAGAATCCTAAAACTTTTTTTGAGTTTTATAAAGATACGATGATTAATTTAGAAGCAAAACCAAACAAAGCACATCTAGCTTTAGCTCATTATGAACAAAAACATAATAATATAACTGTTATTACGCAAAATATCGATAATCTTCATTATGAAGCCGGGTCAAAAAAAGTATTAGAATTACATGGATCAGAATTTAGAAATTACTGTACAAAATGTCATAAATTCTTTTCTATTGAGGACGTTAAATGGAGCGTTGGTATACCTCGATGTGAATGTGGTGGAATTATTAAGCCGGACGTAGTTCTATATGAAGAAAGCTTAGATTATTCCATTTTAGAGGAAGCTATGAAAGCGTGTCAGGAAGCCGATGTAATGATAGTAGGAGGAACCTCCTTAAATGTTTATCCTGCTGCTTCATTAGTTAATTTTTATAGGGGAGATACTCTTATTGTAATTAACAAAGAAGCAACGATTGCTTCTAAACAAGCAGATTATGTATTTGTCGATGACATAACGAAAGTATTACCATTACTTTTGGAGGAATAAGATGAATAACAAAGAAATGATAGAATATCGAATAAAAGAAGAAGGAAAAGAAGAATTTTTAACATTCGACGAAGCAAATAACTTAGTTTTCTATTTTGATTTTCCTGCATCGATGATTTCATATTTTTATAAAGGTAAGGATGGGAGAATAAGATCAAATATTAAAGTAGAGATAGTTCTAAAGGACGAAGATTCTTTTGTAGGACTTAACCACATATCTTCATCTACTTCTCTATATAAGCTATTACAAGATACGATTGATAACGCATATAAAAGAACTATATATGGTCTTATAAAAAGGGGGCATGACCCTTTGGATTTACAAGTTGAAGATAATCTTATTTTTGAAGAACTTAAAAAAGATAGTTCTTTACTAAGGGAACATATCGAAGTTAAGAGTTTATTATTATCTCATTTTGAAATTGAAACAATACAAAGTACCCCTAAAAAGAGTGGAGGAAAAAGATTATTAATTGCTTACATAGTCATTTGCTTAATATTAGCTATTGGAGCAATTGTCGCTGTTATATGGTTTTATAAATACTATCTAGAAGGAATTTTATCTTCTTCTGGAATATAAGAAAGATTTCGGTAAAACGAAGTCTTTTTTTGTATTACGATTTATTTTTCTATTTTTGTCGAATGTAATTTTCTTCATAAAAAAAGTTTTATTATGTTTTAAAGGAGGAAATCTTATGGAAAATAAAATAAAAATAACTTCCTTCGAAAATGGTATTGTAATCAAGATTAGTGGTGAACTAGATTCTTCGAAAGTTAAAGAATACCGTGACTCTATCCATTACTATATGAGAACTCTTGGCCCTTCTTATTTAGTATGGGATTTTTCTTGTCTTACTTTTTTAGATTCTTCTGGAGTTGGACTAATTCTTGGAAGATACAACGAAATAGAAAGAATCAATGGAAAAATGGGGTTAATTGGTTTAAATTCTTACTCAAGAAAAATTCTTGGCATATCTGGTTTATTCTCATTGATGCGTGAATACCGTTCTATTAAAGAATTCATAAGTGAAGAAAGGATTTATTTATGATTAATGAAATGGAATTGAAGTTTAAAGCAACTCTTGCTAATGAACTTTTAGCAAGGCAATCTATTGTAGCGTTTATTGCTCCATTAAATCCAACATTTGATGAAATTGGAGAAATAAAAACGATAATTTCAGAGGCTGTATCAAACGCTATTATACATGGGTATCATTTTGATGCGAGCAAAGATGTGTATTTGAAAGCCGCGATATATGAAGATTATATTGAGATTATTGTAAAAGATTTTGGCGTAGGAATTGAAGATATAAAAAAAGCAAAAGAAGCACATTATACCACTCGTCCAGATTTAGAGCGAGCAGGTATGGGACTTACAATTATTGAAACTTTAAGCGATGACTTTTCCTTAAAGAGCGTACCAGGAATGGGATGTAAACTCGTTATTAAGAAAAATTACAAATCATTAAAGGTACAAAGTGAATAAGTCTTCGTCAATGAAGGATTTGTTAAAGTTAGCTAAACAAGGTGATGATGAATCGTTTTTTATTCTCTATAACCAAAATCAAGGATTAGTTACATCTCTTCTTAAAAAATATTATTGTCCGAAGAATGAATATGAAGAATTAAGAAGCAATGCAAATTTTGGACTAATCAAAGCGATAAGAAATTATTCTTTTGATTATAACGTAGAGTTTTCTACTTATGCTGTTCCTACTATCTTAGGAGAAATACGAAAATATTTTAAGGAACAATCATTAATTAAAGTAGCACGAAGCAATAAAGAACGATACATAAAGATAAATGAAGCCAATGAGGTATTAGAAAAAAAGTTAGAAAGATCTCCAACTTTAAAAGAACTTAGCGTATATCTAGAGGAAGATGAAGAGGATATCATTGATTCTATCAATGCCAATTCCTATATTTCTTATTTGGATCAAACTTATGGAGATGATGAAAGTATAGCTCAACTTGATACTGTAGCGGATACTTCTTTTTCTTTTACCTCAAAAGTGGAACTAAAACTAGCTTTATCAAAACTTAATAAAAAAGAACGCTTAGTAATCGAGTTACGTTATTTTGAAGGATTAAGTCAAGTAGAAGTAGGAAAAAGGTTGTTTCTAAATCAAGTAAGTATAAGTAGATTAGAAAAAGAAGCACTTCTTAAATTAAAAAAAGAATTAGTATAGAAAAAATATTTACTCACAAAATAAGTGTAGGGTGAAAATATGAATATTGTAGACTATAAGAAAATTGTGAGTAAAAATAAAAAATGTAAGAATAAAATTTTCTCATCGCTCTTTGCTTTTTTAGGTGGAGGAACACTTGGTATCATTTCACAAGCATTAAGCGATTTTGGTTATTATATCTTGCATTATTCTAAAGAAAATTCATATGCTTTTGCTACATTAATTGTCGTATCTTTAGCGTGTTTATTAACCATATTGTCTTTTTATAATGATATGGCCCAAATTTTTTCCGCGGGATTATTTGTCCCTACCACTGGATTTGCTAATTCGGTATTATCTCCTTCCATAGAAGGGCGTGATGAAGGATTAATTCGCGGGGTAGGAAGTAAAATGTTTTCTCTTTCGGGTTCAGTCATAGGATGTGGTATATTCTTTTGTGCTTTTGTCACTATAATAAAATACATTTTATTTCTTTTAGGGGTAATATCATTATGAGTATCACCGTTAGATTTTCTAAAGTATACCTAATAGGACAAGTCGCAGTAACTGGTAATAAAGAAAAAGAAGGACCTATGTGTAATTTCTATGATTTTTGCTTTGGCGATGAAAAAGCACATCAAGATACATTTGAAGATGGGGAAAGTGCGATGATAAAGAAAGCTTTAACCTTACTTCTAAAGAAAACAAAACTAAAATACGAAGATATAGGATTAGTTTTTGGAGGAGATTTGTCAAATCAACTCTCATCTTCTTCTCAATGCTTCAAGGATGTGCCCTTGTCTTTTATTGGATTATATAGTGCCTGTTCTACCTACATACTTGCTTTAGGATTAGCTTCTTCGTTTATAAACGCTAAATACGTTGATAATGCTTTATGTTATGCCTCTAGTAATTACGGAGTTTGTGAAAGACAATTTCGTTATCCTTTAGAGTATGGTATTTGTAAAAAGAATACTACAACAGTTACCGTTTCTGGTGTGGGAGCATCTATTGTATCCTCCTTTATGTCAAAGATTGAAGTAGTATCATTTACCATTGGTGAAGTATATGATCCTACATATAATAATGTTGATGATTTAGGGGGAGTGATGGCATATTCGGCCTTCCATGTCATTAATTCCCATCTAAGTAAAACTAATTCAAAGATTGAAGATTATGATTTGATAGTTACTGGAGATTTGTCATCAAAAGGATCAATGGTTCTAAGAGAAATGTTTAAAAAGGATCATAAGAATCTTATTAACTATTGTGATGCAGGAGAGATAGTATATAATCTTGAAGATAAAAAAACCTACGCTGGAGGTTCAGGAGCAGGATGTATTGCCATATTTATGTCCTTTATTTGCACAAAAATGAATAAAGGTGAAATTAAAAGATGTTTACTAGTAGGTACTGGTGCCCTTCATTCACAAACATCAACGTTACAAAACAAATCTATACCCACTATATCACATGCTGTGGAACTTAGGAGGGTATCATGATTTATTTATTGGCTTTTTTGTGTTCAGGAAGTGTCTGTTTGTTAAGTCAGATCGTATTTGATAACACCAAATTCACACCAGGACATATAACCACCTTTTTAGTGGGTATCGGCGCTATTTTATCTTCTCTTGGGATTTATGAAAAAATAATATCTATATGTGGTGGAGGAGCTACGATTTTAATCACTAATTTCTCTCATTTATTAATAAAAGGAATGGAAGAAGGTATGCAAAAGGATGGATTACTTGGAATTTTTACTCATTCATTAACTTATACAGGAGGAGTATTATCCTTTATTATTTTTATTTCTTTGATTGCTTCCTTGTTTTGTCATAGCAAACACTAATGGATTTTATTGAAAAAATTAAGATTATTCTTCCCAAAGAAAAGAATTTAGATTTAGTGATAAGAGAAGTAAAGATTGATTATAATTTAGTGGAACTCATGTTTTTTTCATCTTTATGTAATGAAGATAGATTAATTTATTTGATATCATCAATAAAAAAGAAAAAGATAAATCGACAAATCATATATCGAATTAATAACTCGCAAGTAAAGAAGATTTATAAAGAAGAAGATGCTTTACATTCTTTGTTTGATGGAGAAGCACTCCTATTTGTTTCATCTTCATATGCTTTAAAAATTGATGTAAGGAATTATCCTTTGCGAGGAATAGAAGAACCAGAAGCCGAAAAAGCAATTAGAGGTTCAAAAGATGGTTTTAATGAGTCACTTAATACTTCCATTGCTCTTATTAGAAGAAGAATTAAGACTCATCATTTAAAGATTGAACCTTATATTATTGGAAAATATTCTTTAATGAATGTTGCTTTAATCTATATGGATAATAAAGTGGATCCTTCTTCTTTAGAAAGAATCACAAAAAAGTTAAAGGAAGTAAAACTTGATTCACTAATCATGTCAGATCGAGCCTTAGAAGAGGCCATATTTAATCAAAATAAATGCTTATATCCATTAGTAAGATATACAGAGCGTCCTGATGTAGCAAGTATTCATTTATTAAATGGAAAGATGCTGCTCGTTGTTGATACTTCTTCCAGTGTTATTGTTACACCAGTCAGTATGTTTGATCACCTTCGCCATGTTGAAGAATTTAGACAAACACCTATAATTGGTTCTTTTACGCGTTTACTAAGAATAATTGCTGTATTTTTATCTCTTTTTTTAGTGCCTACTTATCTTTGTGTGTTAGAAAAAACTAGTTTAGCTAATGTTATAAGCATTTCAAGCCCAGAAGGTGCTTCTTTAGGAATTTTTACCCAATCACTTATTGCCAGTGTCATACTTGAAATATTTAGAATAGCAATCGTTCATACTCCTTCACCACTAAGTAGTGCTATATCATTAGTATCGGCGATAATTCTTGGACAAGTATCTATGGATCTTGGTGTCTTTTCTCCTGAGATTCTTCTTTTTGTATGCATCGCGTCAATATGTGGATTTGCCAATCCTTCCTACGAACTATCTTTAGTAAATAAATTTGTTCAAATTATTCTAATTATTATTGTTTGGATTTTTGGAGTTAAGGGATATGTTTTAAGTATATTATTTTTATTCATTTATTTAGTGAGAATTAAAGTCTTAGATGTTCCTTACTTGTATCCTTTTTGTCCATTTGATAAAGATAAAATCAAATATACATTTATTAGACCAAGCAGTGAGAATAACAAAAATAGATAAAGGGCTAGATTATTCTTGATATATATAGTTGTATCTTCCAAATATAACTTAAACTTCTTTTGATTTACAACATTTACAAATCTACATGTTTATTCTAGAAAAATAATAAAATCTCTTAATAAAAGCCTATGAATATTATAAAATGAAATGTATAGGCAGGTGTTTTTATTATGCGCGTAGTTTTACAAGTTGTTACTCATGCTTCTGTTACTATTGATGCAAAAGTATATTCGCAAATTAACGAAGGATTTTTACTTCTTGTTGGATTTGAAGAAGGAGATAATGAAGAAATAGTAAATAAAGTGATGAATAAAATTGTTTCACTTCGTTTATTCGCAGATGAACAAGGAAAAACCAATTTAGCTTTTACCGACATTGGTGGAGAGATTCTTTGCATTTCTCAATTTACTTTATATGCGGATATAAAAAAAGGACGCCGTCCATCATTTATAAATGCGATGCGTCCAGAAAGAGCAACAAAACTATATGACTATACAATTAGTTATTTAAAAACTCTTGTTCCTGTAGTGAAACAAGGAATATTTGGTGCTGATATGAAGGTGGAATTATTAAATAATGGACCTTTTACATTGATGATTGATAGTAAGGATTTGTAGTATGGAAAAAAAGAATATTAAAGTAATGGTAGGATTATCAGGCGGAGTTGATTCTGCAATCGCGGCTTATTTATTATTAAAAGAAGGATACGATGTTTCTGCAGGATTTATGCGCAATTGGGACGCGATTGCCAACGGTGATTTCTTAGGGAATCCTACTTTAAATAACGATTGCTGCCCACAAGAAGCAGATTATTACGATGCAGTTAAAGTCGCGGAAAAACTAGGAATTAAATTATATAGAATTGATTTTGTTAAAGAATATTGGGATGACGTATTCTCTTATTTTTTAGATGAATATAAAAAGGGAAGAACTCCAAATCCTGATATCTTTTGTAACAAGTATATTAAATTTGACAAATTTTTAAAATTTGCTAAAGATAATGGTTTTGATTATATTGCTACTGGTCATTATGCTAAGCGCGTGGATAAAGAAGATGGAAGCGTAGAAATGCATAAATCCTTTGATAAAAATAAAGATCAAACTTATTTTTTAAGCCAAGTTAATCAAGCACAATTATCTTCTTGTTTATTTCCTCTTGGCGATATAGAAAAGCCGGAAGTTAGAAGACTCGCTAAGGAATTAGATTTAGAAGTGGCTACAAAAAAGGATTCAACAGGAGTTTGTTTTATTGGAGAAAGAAATTTTAAGCAATTTTTGAATAATTATTTACCTTCCAAAAGAGGTGATATTGTCGATGTGGCTACATCTAAAGTAGTTGGTCATCATGATGGGGTGTTATACTATACTTTAGGTCAAAGAAGAGGATTAGGTATTGGAGGAATCAAAGGCATTGATCCAATTTCTTGGTTTGTGGTTGGAAAGGATGTCAAAAAGAATATTTTGTATGTTTCTCAAGGAGATGAAAATGAATATTTGATGTCTGATCGCGCACTAATTAAAATGATTAACTGGATAAACGGCGAAAAACCAAAAGAAGCTATCCAAGTGGGATGCAAGTTCCGTTATCGTCAACCTGATTTAGGAGTGACTTTAAAGTTTATTGATGAGGATAGTGTAGAACTTCTTTATGATGCTCCATATAAAGCGGTAACTCCTGGACAAGCAGCTGTTTTTTATGAAGGAGATAGATGTTTAGGGGGAGGTATTATTGAATCTATCTATTATAAAGGTAAGAAGAAGGATGTTAATGGTTTGTAAAATAACTACTTAGTTCTAACTATATGTAGGAAAGATAAAAATGATAAACCAATTGATAAACATGTTTTACAAATTGAGGTATGATGATCGTATTTATTAATAAAATAATGAATATTTAAAAGATAAAAGATGTATATAATCTAAAACTTGTTTACAAAAATAAAGATAAAGGGTTAAAATATTTAGTAAGTGAAAGGAAGTATATTATGAACGGATTAGTAAAAAAAGTATTTCAACCTACAAAGACTAAATTGTTTTGGCTATATTTTGTTCTTGGCGCATTACTAATTGTTGCTGGTGTAGCATTAATGCCTGTTTGGCCATCTTCGTGGGATTGGTGTTTCTGGAAGGATTGGGGCAAGCAAATTATCAATATTTTAATTGCTGTAGTCATCGTTTTATATTTAGTATTTTTCTTGATTAAAAAATTGAGAAAGAGACAAAAAGGTGTAATTTTAGTACTTACTATTGTTGAATTTGTTTTGTTAGCTCTTATTGCTTTAGGATGTGTATTACAACAATTTAAAATTATCAATGTTGGTGGAGCATGTGCAATATTTGGCTTAGCATTATGGTGTAGAGGTAGTGTGGAACTATTTAGAGCATATTATCATCAAAGAGGTGATAATGATCGCTTCCCAATTTGGTGGTTAGTGATTTCTATTGCCTTTGTTTCATTTGGTGCTTATTTATTTGCAAAACCATTATTCCAAGATATTGTTATTCTTTGGATATTTGTTGTTATTGTTTTGCTAGTTGGATTAGTATTATTAATAGATGGCTTCTTAGCAAAACCTGCATCAAAGAAATCAAAATAAAAGTGATTAATTAAACAGAAAATAGAGTGTAAACTTGTTTTTCTGTTTTTTTGTTTGCTTTTTTTTCTATATGAATTTATGCTTAATATGATATAAGATTTGTAAAGGAGAATTTACATGAAAGTAGGGTTAGTATCACTAGGATGCGCGAAAAATTTAGTGGATTCTGAAGCCATCCTTGCATTAATGAAAAATAATGATTTTGAGATAGTTTCTTCTCCAAGTGAGGCTGATGTAATTATTGTTAATACCTGTGGCTTTATAGAATCTAGTAAACAAGAATCTATCAATACCATTTTAGAAATGGCTTCTTATAACGCCCTTTTAGTGGTCACTGGCTGCTTGGTTCAACGATATAAAGAAGAATTAGAAAAAGAATTACCAGAAGTAGATTTATTTGTCCCTATTAGAGATTATGATAAACTAGGTGAATTGATTAGTGAAAAAATGAAGATTAAAAAAATGGTTGGTTGTTTTGATTTCTCTTCACGAGTTTTATCAACTCCATTTTATACAGCTTATTTAAAAATATCCGAAGGATGTAATAATAGATGTACATATTGTGCTATCCCACTCATTAGAGGATCTTTTGTGTCATATCCTTTAGAAAATTTAGTAAATCAAGCGAAGGATTTAGCTTCAAAAGGAGTTAAAGAACTTGTAGTAATTTCCCAAGATACAACACGTTATGGCTCTGATTTTGAAGGTCAAAATATTACTACGGTAACTTTATTAAAAGAGCTTCTTAAAATAAAAGAATTTTCTTACATTCGCTTATTATATTTATATCCTGATGAATTATCCGATGAATTGATTGAATTAATGGGTAAAGAAGAAAGATTAACACCATATTTTGATTTGCCAATTCAACATAGTTCTTCTAGATTACTTCAAAGTATGAACCGTCGTGGTGATAGAGAATTCCTTCTTTCTTTAATCAAAAAGATAAGAGACAAAGTGCCTAATGCTATTTTAAGAACAACATTAATTGTCGGATTTCCTGGAGAGACGGAAGAGGATATAGAAGATTTAAAATCATTTATCCAAGAAGTAAAATTTGATCATCTAGGTTGCTTTACTTATTCTTTAGAAGAAGGAACGGCGTCTGCAACATTTGAAAATCAAATTGATGAAGAAACTAAACAACAAAGATATGAAAGTATAATGGAAATACAAGCTCAAATATCTTTAAACAATAATAAAAAACGAGTTGGCCAAACATTTAAAGGAATCATTATTGATTATGATGAAGAACATGATGATTATTTATTTAGATGTGCTTGGAATGCTCCAGATGATATCGATGGTAACATCTATATAAAATCAGAAGAGCCTTTAGAAGAAGGAAAAGAAATCAGTGTTGTAATTGAAGATTACGATACATATAATTTATACGGAAGAATTATCGAAAAATAAGAAACTGCATATATTAATTCTAGGAGAGGATTAATATATGCTTTTTAAATCTTCGAAAAGGAATAAGAAAATACTAGAAAATACATTTGACTCTATTGAAAAAAGACTTAGTAAGCTTGATTTTGAACTCGCTAAAGAATATTTAAATTGGTTAGAAAGAAAAACAGTATACTTAGAAAGCAGTGTGAATAAAAAAAGCTATTTAAATCAACCTAAAAATCTTAAACCAGGTGATATAGTATGGGTGGAGTTTGGTATCAATGTGGGAACGGAATTGTCTGATTATAAAACTAAGGGTCATTATGCATTGGTGATTAATGTATCTCTTGGTAATGTAGTAGTTATTCCACTTAGTAGAAGTGAAAGCGTTAATTCATTATATATAGATTTAGGAATAATTGATGAACTTAGCGATGGAGATAAAAAATTTCATTCAATATTAAAAGTTGATGCGATTAGGTCTGTATCAAAAAGAAGAATTGGAAAGATAAAAGGAGTAAAAGAGGGAAAGGTAACTTTAGATAAAGATTTATTTGAAGAAGTTAAAATAAAAATAGAAGATGTTTTATTTGATAAATAAGATTATCTTTTCTTTCTTAATTTTTGATTGACAAAGACGTGATCCCTATTTATTATTTAATATAGTTATCGCCTCTTTAGTTCAGTGGCAGAACGGGTCAATGGTAATGACCAAACGCTAGTTCAATTCTGGCAAGAGGCACCATTTCTAGAGAACAGACGCAATAACAAAATATTGCGTTTTTTTTCATCGATTTTTGCACTTTTTTAACGTAAATTT
>JALFBO010000031.1 GCA_022772105.1 Erysipelotrichaceae bacterium
TTCTCCTTCCACATTATTAATTGCTTCTTTAGATGCGGCCAGAAAATATATGGCGTTAAATGGTCAAGAAAGTTTAATACGAGCAATAAATCTTACTAAATATGCTTTTAATGAGATTAATAAGATTGAAGGATTTAAAGCACGTGGTAAAGAATATTTTGTTTCTTTAGGAGCTTATGATTACGATGAAACAAAACTTGTTATTGAATTAGATAATTTAGACATTGATGGCTTCACTTTATACAAAATCTTAAAAGATGAATACGAAGTACAAATGGAACTTGCAGAAACTTATGTCGTTTTAGCCATCGTGGCTATCGGTTCTAAAAAAGAGCATATCGATGCTTTAATTAATGCGTTAAAAGATATTGCTTCAAAGCATTATTTAGGAAATGTGAAATATCCAAAATATCATTATGATAATCCGTTTCCAAAAGGTATTGTTCGTCCTCGTACTGCTTATCATGCACCTTTAAAAGTTGTTCCTCTTTTAGAAGCTGAAAATCTGATTTCCAAAGAATCGATAATGATTTATCCTCCAGGAATCCCTTTGATTATACCAGGGGAAGTCTTTACCAAGGATATTATTAATCGTATCTTTCAATATAAAAAAACTAATGCCACTGTTCTATCAGATTATGAAAATGATGTATCTGTAATCGATTTTGAAACGTGGGATTTATATGAAAAACATAAAAAGGATTTGGAGGAATATTATGAGTCTATTAAAAATAAAAGATAATATATTCGAAGGCTATACTTTTCCTTTTGAAGGAAACCCTCATAAAGGTACTATCGTTGCTCTTCCATATCGTCAAGACACATGGAGAGAAGATGCACTTCCTGCATTAGAGAATTTCTATAATCTAGTAAAAATCATTTCTAAATATGAAAAGGTATTTTTAATTGTTGATCCTTCCATTTCTAAGGAAAAATATTCTCGTTTTGAAATGGAAAACGTTGAAATTCTATTTATTCCTTACAATGATTCTTGGGCTAGAGATAATACGCTTATTTATTTGCAAAAGGATCATAAAAATTTAGCCCTTGATTTTGGATTCAATGCTTGGGGAGGAAAAATAGATGGTCTTTATGAAGATTATGAAAATGATAATAAATTAGGAGAGAATATCGCTACTTGTTTAGATGATGATTATATTAAGATTAAAGATTTTATTCTTGAAGGGGGATCAATTCATACTGATGGCGAAGGAACTCTTCTTACTACAGAAGCTTGCTTATTATCAAAGGGAAGAAATTCTTCTTTAACTAAAGAAGAAATAGAAGAAAAACTAAAAAAATATTTAGGAATAAAAAAAGTATTATGGTTACCACGAGGTATCTACAATGATGAAACTAATGAACATGTCGATAATGTGGCCTGCTTTTTAAAACCAGGAGTAATTGCTTTAGCAACATGTTCGAATAAAGATGATATTCAATATAAATTTTATATGCAAGATAAAGAATATCTATCAAATCAAGTAGATGCTAAAGGAAGAAAATTAGAGATTGTTGAAATAGATACACCTACTGATTTAGTGATGAGTAAAGAAGAAGCAAGTGGCTTAGTTCTATTAGATGGGGTTGAAAGAAAAGAAGGTAATCGTCTTGCTGCTTCCTATATCAATTTTTATCAAAGCGATAGATTTGTTATCGTTCCTAAATTCAATCATCCTCTGGATGAAAAAGCATATCAAATATTAAAAGATTTTTACAAAGAAAAAGATGTATATCAACTTTCTTCTCGAGAAATACTTCTTGGAGGAGGAAATATTCATTGCGTAACAATGCAAATACCAAAGGAGGAAATCTAATATGAGAAAAGTTAAAGTTGCGGCCACGCAAATGGCATTAACTTGGAATTTAAAGGAAAACATTGAAAAAGCACATCAAAAAGTAAAGGAAGCAGCTTCTATGGGAGCAAACATCATTCTTTTACAAGAATTGTTTCAAGCACCATATTTTTGTCAAAAAGAAAAATATGAATACTTTGATTTAGCTATTGAAAATATATATGAGAGTGATATGTATAAAGGCTTTGTTGCTTTAGCAAAAGAAGAACATGTCGTTTTACCAATTTCTTTTTTTGAAAAATGTGGTGTCGCTTATTATAATTCTATCGTTGTTATCGATGCTGATGGAAAAGATTTAGGCTTATATAGAAAAACTCATATTCCTACTGGTGAATGTTATGAAGAAAAATTTTATTTCACTCCTGGAGATACTGGATTTAAAGTGTTTTCATCAATGTATGGAAAGATAGGAATAGGTATTTGTTGGGATCAATGGTTTTGTGAAACAGCGCGTATCTTAACTCTAAAAGGTGCGGAAATTCTTCTTTTCCCAACGGCGATTGGAACGGAGCCTGTATTACCTATAGATTCTTCTACGCATTGGCAAAACGTCATGTGTGGCCATGCCGCGGCAAATATCATTCCCGTTGTTGCTTCAAATCGTGTAGGAAAAGAAGTAGATGGTGATTCTTCTATGACTTTCTATGGATCATCTTTTATCGCAAATGAAGAAGGTACTAAACTTAAAACGTTAAACAAGACCGAAGAAGGGGTTATTGTGTGCGAATTTGATCTTGACGAAATTAATAAAAAGAGAAGAGATTGGGGTATCTTTAGAGATCGTCGCCCTGATTGCTATAAAGATATACTAAAACAAGATGCTTCAAAATAATTAAGGAAGAAATATGATAAGAAAAATTTGTAAAGATGAAAAATTTCTTGCTATAGTAAGTGAAGAAGCTTCAAAAAATGATACAAATATCGGCCAAGATTTACTAGATACATTAGAATATCATAAAGATAAATGCGTTGGTATGGCGGCAAATATGATTTCTTTTTCTAAAAGAATTATTGTATTTTTTAATGAAGGGAAAAAAGAAATCATGTATAATCCTGTCATTATTAAAACTTTTGGTGAACCATATTTTGTTGAAGAAGGATGTTTATCTTTAAATGGAGTAAGAAAAGCGAAAAGATATAAAAAAATTCAAGTGGAATTCTTTAATTCTGACTTTAAGAAAATACAACGAACATATTCTGGTTTTACTAGTCAAATAATCCAACATGAAATTGATCATCTACATGGTATAATTATATAAAAGAAGGGAGTGAAGTAATATGCAACAAAAAGGAATACATTGGTTTCCAGGACATATGCAAAAGGCGATGAGGGAAATTCAAGAAAGACTAAAATTAATTGATGTTATCGTAGAAATTGTTGATTCTCGTGCACCAAGAAGCTCAAAAAATCCTTTTCTTGAAAATATTACTAACACTAAAAAAAGAATTATTGTTATGTCTAAAAAAGACTTATGTGATATAAGTAAATTAGAAAAATGGAAACAGTATTATAAAGAAAATAATTATATTCCTGTTGAGGCAGATTTAAATAACAATAGCGATATCAATAAAATACTAAAAGCAATTGCGGAAGCGGGAAAAGATAAAATTGAGCGTAACCTTAGAAAAGGAATGAAACCTCAAGCGATAAGAGCTATGGTAATTGGTATTCCTAATGTTGGTAAATCAACTTTGATTAACCGCCTTTCAAAAAGAGGCTCAGCATCGACTGCTAATACTCCTGGCCATACTCGTTCTCAACAATGGATTAAGGTGGATAAAACTTTAGAATTATTAGATACACCAGGTATTTTGCCTCCTCATTATGAGGATAAAGAAATAGCAATTCATTTAGCTCTTATTGGTTCGATGAAAGAACAAAATATTCCACTAAGCGAATTACTATCTTACCTCTTAGAATTCTTGATGAAAAATCATCTTCCAGAATTAAAAGAAAGATACGATTTAAAAGAAGAAGATTTGTTAGATGAAAGAAAAATTGTTGAGGGAGTTTGTAGACGAAGAGGACTACTACTTCGCCAAGGAGAATTCGATTATTCTAAGGGTGAAGCTTTACTTTTAAAAGAATTTAAAGAAGGACTGATTGTTAAAACAATCATTGATGAATTATGTTAGATTACGAAAAAAGTATTTATGAACAAGGCTATTCTTTAGTGGTTGGATGCGATGAAGCAGGAAGAGGACCACTATGTGGACCAGTTGTATGTGCCGCTTGTATTCTTCCTCCTTCTTATCAAAATGAGATGATAAATGATTCAAAAAAACTGACTGATAAGAAAAGAAGAATACTGTTTGAAGAAATTAAAAAAGTCGCAATCGATTATGCTATTGTTAGTATTTCTCCACAAGAAATAGATCAAATCAATATCTATGAGGCTTCTAGAAAAGGGATGAGTGAAGCAATTAAAAGAATGAAAATAAAACCAGATTACATTCTGACAGATTGCATGCCATTATTAGAGTTTAACGATATTCCTCAAGAGAATTTAGTTAAAGGTGATGCTCGCGCTATGTCTATTGCTGCAGCGTCAATACTTGCTAAAGTAACAAGGGATGATATTATGGAGGAGCTAGATAAAAAATACCCAGAATATCATTTTGCTAAACATAAAGGTTATCCTACTAAAGAACATTTAGAAATTTTAGAAAAACTAGGTCCCATTGAAAGTGAGTATCGCTATTCCTATAGGCCAGTTGCTAAATTTAAATATCAGAAAATAAAATTATTTTAGTATATATATCCAAACCTCCTAAATTAATAATTAGGGAGGTTTTTATGTTTAAGATTAGAGATATTTTATTATATTTTTCTTATAAATATAAAGGAGACTGGCAAGGTATATTTACCGCTTTACAAAATAAAGAGAATGTTGATGAAAAGGAAATTGATGATACAGTGAAAAAAGTTGGTAATAATTATATAACTATATTAGATGAAGATTATCCTTCAGTATTAAAGAATATTTATCGTCCTCCTTTTGTTTTATATTATAAAGGTGATAAATCACTTCTTAATGAGGATGCATTATACATATCATTTATTGGAAGTCGAGATGCTTCTTCTTATGGGGAGGCAGTGACTAAGAAACTTATAGGTGATATTAAGGGAGAAAATGTTATTATCGTTTCTGGACTTGCTAAGGGAATAGATGGTATTTCTCATCAAGCCTCTTTAGATAATCATATTAAAACAATCGCGGTTCTTGGTACTGGAATTGATATGGTTTATCCAAAAGAAAATGTATATTTATATGAAAGAATTAGTCAAGAAGGGCTAATAATAAGTGAGTACCCATTATCGATTTGTCCTCCTTCTTCTTTTCCAAAAAGGAATCGTATTATCGCTGGACTTAGTCATAAAATCGTTGTCGTAGAAGCCAAAAGAAGAAGCGGAACCCAGATAACGGTCAATATTGGTTTAGAGCAAGGAAAAGAGATTTATGCGATACCAACTTCCATTTTTGAAGAGTCATTTTGTAATGAATTAATCGCTCAAGGGGCTACTCCTCTATTTGATGGAAAGGAACTTTTAGAAAAAAAATGAAAAAATCTTATTATTATATTATTAATAAAATAATAAAGGGATTTTGAGAAAAAAAGTGCTTTAAAAACATTTGACTTTTGAGTTGTATTTTTTAATAATAGATTAGTCTTGGGGAGGAAAAATAATGAAACTTGTTATCGTAGAATCACCAACAAAATGTCAAACAATTAAGAAGTACCTTGGACCTAATTTTAATGTTGTTGCATCGTGTGGTCATATAAGAGATTTATCTACTTCCGGTAAAGGAGGGCTTGGAATCGATGTGGAAAATGATTTTAAGCCAACGTACGTCAATTCAAAAGATAAAGCAAAAATAATTCGTGAACTTATAAAAAACGCTAAAGAGGCAGATGAGGTTTTACTTGCAACCGACCCTGATAGAGAAGGAGAAGCTATTTCTTGGCATCTAGCAGAACTTTTACATCTAGATCCAAAAACAACTAAGAGAATGGAATTTCACGAAATTACTAAACCTGCTGTATTAAGGGCATTAGAAAATCCTCGCGTTATTGATATGTCTTTAGTGGAATCACAAGAGACAAGAAGAATTATCGATCGTATTATGGGATTTAAACTTTCTACTTTATTAAAAAGAAAGATCGGTTCTTTATCAGCTGGAAGAGTTCAATCAGTAGTATTGAAATTAATAACTGAAAGGGAAAAAGAAATCTCCACTTTTATTTCAAGTGAATATTGGACTATTCAAGGTTTGTTTGATAATAAAATTGAGGCAAAGCTTGAACAT
Source organism: Erysipelotrichaceae bacterium (assembly GCA_022772105.1). GTDB lineage: Bacteria > Bacillota_I > Bacilli_A > RFN20 > CAG-449 > UBA3210. Next base: position 6,167 of record JALFBO010000031.1, read on the forward strand.
GAAGTCATAAAAAATGAACAAGAGGCAGATGAAATACTTTCAAAGCTTCCTGCAACTTTTAAAGTTAAAGAAGTCAATAAGAAAATTAGAAGAACAGAATCTAAGCCACCTTTTACAACTTCTACCTTACAACAAGAAGCTTTCGCTAAATGCCATTTTTCTACCAAGAAGACAGCAGCCGTCGCACAAAAACTTTATGAAGGTTTAAAAATTGGAAGCGAACAAGTTGGTTTAATTACCTATATGAGAACTGATTCTACACGTCTTTCTCCTGAATTTGTTAATAACGCTTCTTCCTTTATTGAAAAAAAATATGGTAAAGAATATGTTGGCAAAGCTAGTACGAAACAAAATAAAGGTTTAGTGCAAGATGCTCACGAAGCGATTAGACCTACCTCACTTGATTATGAACCAAAAGCGATAAAGGAATATCTAACTCCAGATCAATATGCTCTTTATAGTTTGATATATAAAAGGGCAATAGCGTCTTTAATGAGCGAAAAAGTAGATGAAGTTACAGCGGTTAAACTTGATGGTAATGGTTATATTTTTAAATGCGATGGTGTTGTTAATCAATTCCCAGGTTATTCAAAAATATATGAAAGCAGCGATAAGCCAAATGACTCAAAAGCTTTACCTAAATTAGAAGAAGGACAAATGCTTGAGGCAACTTCATTAACTAAAGAGCAACATTTCACACAAGCTCCTCCTCGTTATTCGGAAGCAAAACTTGTCAAAATGATGCAAGAATTAGGAATAGGAAGACCTTCTACATATGCTTCAACAATATCAACTTTATATGATAGAAAATATATCTCTCAAACAAAGGGAATCATCACTCCAACAGAACAAGGTATTGAGACAGTTGATAAATTACAACAATTCTTTGCTCCATTTATGGATGTTACATATACTGCGAATATGGAAGAATCATTAGATGAAATTGTTGAAGGTAATAATTCACGTTTAAATCTTCTTCATTCTTTTTATGATACATTTGAAGAGTATTATGAAAAAGCTCTTGTGCAAATGGATAAGGCTTTACCAAAAGAAACGGGAGAAACTTGTCCAAAATGTGGAAAACCACTCGTATTTAAAAAATCTAAGTTTGGTGAATTTATCGCTTGTTCATCCTATCCAGAATGTAAATATGTAAAACCAAAAGAAGAAAAGAAAGTGGAATATTTAGAAGGCGAGAATTGTCCAAAATGTGGAAAACCACTTGTCAAACGTCATTCTAAAAAAGGTGATTTCTATGCTTGTTCTGGTTATCCTACTTGCCATTATATTAAAGGACAAGAAAATGATGTTAAGGAAGAACCGCTTGTCACTGATAAGAAATGTCCAAAATGTGGTGCACCTTTACTTTTAAGAAAAGGTAAAAATGGTAAGAGTGATTTCTTAGGATGTTCTGCTTTTCCACGTTGTAAACATATAGAAAGTGTTGAAAAATAATGGCTACACTACGTAGTCATTTTTTGCTATAGTAATAGTGACGAGGTAATTATGGAAAAAAATATTATTAATGTTATTGGTGCAGGCCTTGCAGGATGTGAGTGCGCTTTGTACTTAGCAAAAAGAGGATATAAGGTTCATTTATACGAACAAAAGCCATTAGTAAAATCTCCTGCTCATCACAGTTCTGATTTTGCTGAACTAGTTTGTTCTAATTCTTTAAAAAGTAAAAATCTAGATAACGCTTGTGGCCTTTTAAAAGAGGAAATGAAACTATTTGGCTCTATTATGATGGAAGCAAGTTCTTTTTCTTCGGTTCCAAGTGGTAATGCTCTTTCTGTTGATAGAAATATCTTTTCTTCTTACATTACAAGTAAAGTCAAAGAACAAGAAAATATTGTAATTCATTATGAAGAAGTGAAGGAACTAAAAGAAGGAATTAATATTATCGCTACAGGGCCTTTAACTAGCCCTTCATTAAGTCAAACTCTACAAAATATGCTAGGGGAAGAGTTCCTTTTCTTTTTTGATGCTGCCGCGCCTATTGTTACTAAAGATTCTATCGATATGAATATCGCTTATAAAAAATCTCGTTATGAACAAGGGGATGATTCTTATATAAATTGTCCATTTACAAAAGAAGAATACGAACTATTCTATAATGAACTAATTAATGGAGAAATTGCTAAACTTCATGAATTTGATAAAGTGTTTGAAGGATGTATGCCAATAGAAGTGATGGCAAAAAGAGGCGAGAAGACTTTACGTTTTGGACCATTAAAACCTAAGGGACTAGAAAAGAACGGTGTAACTCCTTATGCCGTTTTACAATTAAGACAAGATAATGAAGAAGGTACTTTATATAATCTAGTGGGTTTCCAAACTAATTTGACATTTAAAGAACAAAAAAGGATTTTTCACCTTATTCCAGGACTTGCTAATGCCGAATTTGTCCGTTATGGCTTAATGCATCGAAATACATTTATCTGCGCACCTAAATATTTAAACAAGGACTTTTCTTTAAAAGGACATAATAACGTATATGTGGTTGGTCAATTATGTGGTGTAGAAGGGTATGTTGAATCCGCGATGTCGGGTTTATTATGTGCAATATACTTAGACTTAAAATTACAAGGAAAAGAATTTGTTAGAGTACCAGATTGCTCGATGATGGGGTCTTTAATAAACTATATTTGCAATGCAAAAATTAAAAACTTCGCTCCAATGAACGCTAATTTTGGAATTATGTTTAATGTTTTGAAAGATAAAATGATGGTTGCAGATCGTTCATTGACATCTTTAAAGGAATGGATTAAGGAAAATTTATGATTGATGAACTAGCTGCGTACCTAGATTATCTAGATAAGGTTAAACATTATTCCACTAATACGATAGAATCATATCGCTCTGATATTGAAAAATTTATCGCCTATATTGATAATGAACACTATTCTTTAAAAAATGTTGATAGTAGGGTGATAAGAAATTTTTTAATGGATGAAACAACTTCTGGTATTTCTAAAAGAAGCAATGCAAGAAGAATTATCGCTTTAAGAAAGTTTTATGATTTTTTAGTAAGGACTAATGAGGTGGAACAAAACCCATTTGAAATAGTTTCAACACCGCGACAAGATAAAAATCTTCCTGATTTTGTTTATTATAAAGACTTATTAATTCTCTTTGAAGAAAATAGAAAAAGGACAGATCATCTTGCAAGTCGCGATCAAGCTATCTTAGAGTTATTATATGCTTCTGGACTACGTGTTAGCGAATTAGTTTCCGTAACTATACAAGATATTAATCCGCGTCAACGATTTATCAATGTGCGCGGTAAAGGTGGAAAAAATAGGATTGTTCCTTACTCCCTTCAAGCTTATAATGCTCTACAAAATTACATGAATGATTGCCGCAAGAAGATTTTAGAAAAGAATAATATTAAAGGTAGTCCTTATTTGTTTTTAAATGACAAGGGAGCGAAGTTAACCACAAGAGGAGTAGAATATATTCTAAGTGAAATAGAAGTGAAAACTGGCCTTCATTTAGGACTTCATCCCCATAAACTCCGCCACACTTTTGCTACCCATTTATTAAACAATGGTGCTGATTTACGTACCATTCAAGAAATATTAGGGCATAAGTCTATTTCAACAACTCAAGTCTATACCCATGTTTCTTATGATGAAATGCAAAAAGTATATAAAGATTACTTCCCAAGAGCGAAAAATAATAAAAAAGACGAGGGAAAATAATATAGTGTGGCATAATCTTGTCATATACGATTTTTTTCTTGCAAGAAAGAGAAAGACATGATATTATATTAACGCTTTGCGTGAGGATATCTATCTTATAATCTATAGATTATCACCAAAGACTACACACTCTGTGGATTGATTGTTCAAGTCTAATGGGCAAAAGGTTGCTGATGTTAGGAACAATTTTGGAAACGGAGGAGGAAATAACGAAAAAGGAGGATTCACAAGATGAGTGAACAAGAAAACGTAGTAGTAGAAGCAACTGAAAACGTTATGGAAACAGTTATCCATGATGAAAACGAACCAGTTGTATCCACAAAAAGATTATTAGAAGCTGGTGTCCATTTTGGTCACCCAACAAAAAGATGGAACCCAAAAATGGGTAAATACATCTATGGTGCTAGAAATGGCATTTACATTATCGATTTAGTTAAGACAGCTGAAAAAGTTCAAGAAGCTTATTTAGCCATGAAGAAAATCGTTTTAGATGGCGGTAAAGTTTTATTTGTTGGTACAAAGAAACAATGCCAAGAAATCGTTACTGAAGAAGCATTACGTTCTGGATCATTCTATGTAAGCAATAGATGGTTAGGTGGAACATTAACAAACTTCAAAACAATTCAAAAGAGAATTAGATATTTAAACCAATTAGAAGAAATGGAAGAAAATGGCTCATTTGATACAATGCCTAAGAAAGAAGTTGCTTTATTGAAGAAAGAAAAAGCAAAATTATTAAAGAACTTAGAAGGTATCAAACAAATGAAGAAGCTTCCACAAGCTATCGTTGTTATCGATCCAAAAATCGAACATAACGCAGTAGCAGAAGCAAAGAGATTAAATATTCCAGTATTTGGTTTAATCGATACAAATTGCGATCCTGATGAAGTTAACTATGCAATTCCTGCAAACGATGACGCTGTTAAATCAGTTAAATTAATCGTTAGCTTATTAGCAGATGCAGTCGTTGAAGCTAAAGGCGGACAAACAGTTGTCGCTTATGGCGTTCAACCTGAAGAAGAAGTATCAATGGTTGATGCTTTAAGTTCAGTTGACAAAGCTGAAGAATTAAAACAAATCAGACAAAAACAAAGAGAAGATGCAATGGCTTCTAAGAAGACAACAAATAAGAAACCTTCAAAGAAACCAGCTCAAAAGAAAGAAGCTCCAAAACAAGAAGAAGCAAAAGCTGAAACTCCAGTAGAAGCAGCACCTGCTCCTGAACAAGCTACAGAAGCTCCTGTAGAAGCACCAAAAGCTGAAGCAAAACCAGCAAGAAAACCAAGAGCTCCAAAAGCTCCAAAACAAGAAGCTCCAAAAGCTGAATAATTTATAAACAAGGAGAAAGAATAATGGCTTCAAATGTTATTGAATTAATTAAAGTTTTAAGAGATCGTACTGGCGCAGGTATGATGGATTGCAAAAAAGCATTAATGGAAACAGATTGTGATGTTGAAAAAGCAGTAGAATGGTTAAGAGAAAAAGGAATTGCAAAAGTTGCAAAGAAAGCTTCTCGTATCGCTGCTGAAGGTTTAACACACGTTGTTGTTAATGGTAATGAAGCATTAATTTTAGAAATTAACTCTGAAACAGACTTCGTTTCTAAAAGCGATGCATTCAAAAATTTAGTTGTTGAAGTTGCTAACGTTGTATTAGCTTCTAAACCTGCTAATATTGAAGCAGCAAAGGCTTTAACACAAGACATCTTTACAAATGCTACCATCAAAATTGGTGAAAAGTTAGATTTCAGAAGATTTGAATTAGTTACAAAATCAGATGATCAAACATTTGGTTCTTATATCCACATGGGTGGCAAGATTTCTGTTTTAGTCGTTGAAAACGGTGCTAATGCAGAAGTTGCTAAAGGTCTAGCAATGCAAATTGCTGCTAACAACCCACAATATATTACAACTTCTGATATTCCTGCTGAGGCAATTGAAAAAGAAAAAGCAGTTCAAATGGAAGCAGCTAAAAATGATGAAAAACTAAAAGATAAACCAGAACAAGCTTTAGTAAAAATCATCGAAGGAAAAGTAAATAAAATTTTTGCTGAATCAGTTTTAGTAAAACAAGATTACTTATTAGATCCTTCACAAAAGGTCGAACAAGTCTTAACATCAAATAAGATTTCTGTTGCAAAATTTGTTCGTTACCAAGTAGGTGAAGGTATCGCAAAACGTGAAGAAAACTTCGCTGAAGAAGTAGCAAAACAAATGAACTAATATTAAGCACTCTTTTTAGAGTGCTTTTTTAAAGACTTATACTGGGGGTAACTATGGAAAATAAATATAAAAGAATTTTATTAAAATTATCAGGTGAAGCTTTAGCGGATAAACAAAACGGCGATATTTTTGAAGCTAGTAATTTAAACTCTGTTGCTTTAGCAATTAAATCAATGCACGATAGAGGCGTTGAAGTTGCTGTGGTAGTAGGCGGAGGCAATATTTGGAGAGGAAAACTAGCTAAATCAATCGGCGTAGAAAGATCAACCGCAGATTATATGGGAATGCTTGGAACTATCATCAATTCTTTAGCGTTACAATCTGCTTTGGAAAATGTTGGTGTAGATTCACGTGTTCAAACCGCGATTGAAGTAAGACAAGTTGCAGAGCCTTACATTAGAAGAAAAGCAATTAGACACTTAGAAAAAGGTAGAGTAGTTATCTTTGGTGGAGGAACAGGTAACCCATATTTTACAACTGATACCACAGCTTCTTTAAGAGCTAATGATATTGGCTGTGATGCAATCTTAATGGCAAAGAATGGTGTAGATGGAGTATATAGTGATGATCCTCGCACTAATAAAGATGCTAAATTTATTTCTAGAATGACATATACAGAAATGCTTGATAAGAATCTTGCAGTTATGGATAGAACCGCATTATCATTATGTATGGATACTGATATTGAATTACGCGTTTTCAATATGAATGACACATCTAATTTTGGAAAAATTTTAGATGGTGAAGATATCGGTACAACAATCACAAAAAATTAATGCTTAATGAATAATTATCCTATTTTTAAGGGTTTAAAATTATTTAAAAACATAGTATGATAAATAAGTAGACGTTAGCAAAATAATTTATAGCTAACATAATAAGTTTATTTACATATATACAAGGAGATTACACATGGATGAATTAGTTTTACTTGCAAGAGAACAAATGGAAAAATCAGTTGAGTCATTAAAAGGAAGCCTTGCTACTGTTAGAACAGGTAGAGCTTCTGCTGCATTACTTGATGGCGTTATGGTTGATTATTATGGAGAACCAACTCCATTAAATCAAATCGCTTCAGTTACAATCCCTGAAGCAAGACAGCTTGTTATTAAACCATATGATAGAAATGATATTAAGAATATTATCGCAGCAATCAATGCTTCAAATTTAGGTTTAACTCCAATTAACGATGGTGCTCTTGTTAGACTAAATGTTCCAGCGTTAACAGAAGAAAGAAGAAGAGAACTTGTTAAAGTTTCTAAGAAATACTGTGAAGAAGGTAAAGTAGCAGTTAGAAACGTTCGTCGTGATTATATGGATGAATTAAAGAAAGATAAATCTCTTCCAGAAGATACAAGAAAATCTTTAGAAGGCGAAATTCAAAAGGTTACAGATGAATTCTGCAAGAAGATTGATGAAGTCTACGCTGCAAAAGAAAAAGATATCATGACAATTTAATGAAATTAAGGGCTGTAAAGAAATAAATTCTAGAAGATATTTTCTCTAAGAAACTATTTCAAAATAGCTCTTTTTTCATTGTTGAGTAAAAATAAATTAGCTCCTTACGAAATCAGTGTGAAAGTAAATTTTTATTCTGTTTCATATCACATAGTTATAGTATATAATACGAAATATAAGGGAGTGATTTAATGTGAAAAAAATTTCATTAATTATATTATCTATTTTAGTTTTATCATCTTGTGGAAAAAAATCTAATTCAATTAGTGGACCAACAAGAACTGATTTTGGTAAATATATTGATAAATGCATAGAAAAAAATGTAACAGATGAATTTGCTGATGGCTGGTACGAAATAACTTCTTATTATGAATCATTTACAGAATCAAGAAAAATGTATCAATATAGTTTTATTGGGAATTTGCAATTTTTAGATGGGAAACCGTACTCTAACATTTTCTTTTTACAGATAAAAGATGGGAGGTATAATTTTGACATTTGGTATAATAATCACACTTATTATATAGAAAGATATACTTATTTCTTAATTTATGACGACTTTAACCGTACATATGGTGGGACAGTAGATGAAGACCCAATGATTTTAACTGGTTATTTTAGCTATGTATATTCGTGGGCTCAGTATATTCATAAAAATTCTTCTCCGAATGAAGAATATAAATATACATTTAAGGACGAGTTATTTACTGGTTCAAGCTATAATCGACTTTATGGCAAAGTAATACTCGAGGATGATTTATTTGAGTATAATAATTATGAATTGATTGGAAGAAGAACATCTAAGATGATCATTTGTAATGATGATGCCGTATTTGACGATGGGTATATACATTTCTATACAGATGAAAGGAAAACAAACCCTATTGAAATAAATGTTAAGGAAGAATATATGTATAATGTAAATGACTTAATACCGGAGGGGTTTGATCCAAGCAAAATCAGTCTTTACGAACTATAATATTAAAAAATTGGAGTATTTTATGACAGTTACAAGTTTATTGATTACAAATTAGGGAGGAAATATGAAGAAATTATCATTATTAATAATAACCTTATCATTACTAACATTTTCTTCATGTGGCTCTAAAGAAGAAATACCACAGAAAACGGAATTTGATATATTTATAGAGCAATATAAAGAGAAATATCCTTATGGATATACATTAAATGATGGATTTTATGAAATTATAAGACAAAGCCATGTTACTAGAAATAGTAAACTTGTTAAAA
>JALFBO010000035.1 GCA_022772105.1 Erysipelotrichaceae bacterium
TAGGTTTATATTGCTATGAATCAAGTGGAAACTAATACGCTATTTGCTTGCGTTTTTTAATTCATTAAAAGAGGAGGAAAATAAAGAAGAAAACTCTTTTTCCTTTCTTCTTTTTAAAGGAGAATTATGAAAAGGTATTTGTAGTTCTTTAGTGATTGATGAAGGAAGGCTAGACATAAAAAGAATTCGATTAGACATAGCGATAGCTTCTTCTATATCGTGAGTTACAATTAACGCGCTTATCCCTTCTTTTTTGATGATTTGATAAACATCTTCTTGGATTAATAATCGCGTTTGAGCATCAAGACGTGAAAAAGGCTCGTCTAGAAGAAGTAATGAAGGTTTTAATACTAAAGTTCTAATTAACGAAACTCGTTGCCTCATACCTCCCGAAAGAGAAGCAGGATAAAGGTATAAAAATTTTTCTAAACCATACTTTTTACATAAGGAAAGGGCGTAATCAATGTTTTCTTTTGTTTTAATCTTCTTTATCTTTAAACCTAAGGTAATATTATCAAAGATATTTAAATACTCTAATAAGGTATCATTTTGAAACATATAACCAAGTTTGGAGGTACAATCTACTTGACCTTCATAATCTTTATCTAGCGAGGATATAATGTTTAATAAAGTGGATTTTCCACATCCAGAAGGACCAAGTAAAGAGACAATTTCATTATCCTTTATTGATAAAGAAATGTTCTTTAAAACTTCAACATCTTTTTTCTTAGAGAAATATGTTTTATTTAAAGAAGAGATAGTAAGAAGATTTTCCATCAAAAATTCACCTATTTTAAAATATGTATCTTATAAAAAAATGCGCATTAAATAAAAAACATTTCTTTTTTTAAAATAGTGGTTTATAGTTTAAAATAGAGGAAAACTTATGAATAAATATATTAAGAATTTTTATGATTTACATTCTTTAGATAAAGTAACATCATATAAAGCTATTCTTGAAAAGAAAGATTGGCTATTTCAAAAATTATATATTCCTTATACTTTTGATAAAAAGGAAGAGAATGGAAAAGAGCTATATGAAGAATTATACGCTTTAATGGATCAAGCTGTGCTATTTAAAAAATTAGAATTAGACGATGAAATATTTGAAGAACATCTAGATAAAAAAGATAAGATTTTAGAAAACTTCAATAAAGATTTTTCTCTTCTATATCTATATTCTCACTTAACAAATAAAGTGAAAAAAGGTACTTTTTTTGTTGAATATGATTTTACAAAAATGAGCGATAAGATGTATAAGGAACTTGTGGCAAACTTTTTCCCTTGTATTTCTTCTTTAAAAGATTTAGACCTTTTCTACGATGAAAATAACATTATCGATTTATTGAAATTTGCAATGTACGGAGAAGAAGGAAAATGGGTGTTAATCCTTTCTAAGAATGCTTTATTAAACGATAGATATTATCTTCCATTTGCAAAAAAAATATATTTTAATTCTTCTTTAATTACTAAAGATCAAGAAGAAGGTCTAAAAGAAATTTCCCAAAGATGTTCTATACCTATAGGAGAATATTATGGAGATTAAAGAAATATATGATGCTTTATATGCTTATCGTAAATATCCGCTAGAAGAGAAGGAGTATTTATATCCTATCTTCTTAACAACTTTATCTCTTCTTGAGAGTCGATTGAATGGCGTACAAAAACCATTAAGTAAAGAAAATAATATTTTATTGATAATTGATTATTTAATTCATGAACATTTCGCTCTCCTTGCTATGATAAAGGAAGAATATGAAGAGGAAATGAGGAATTCTTCTTCTTACAAAAATCGTTTATCATTGATTGTCTGTGACAAAATCTTCTTTAATGAGTATGTTAACTATGAACCAGTATCTTTAATCAGCAAATATGATACACTTATTTCTACGCCACGATTTATTTTAAATTTTATATTAAATCAACTATCTAATCTTTCTCAAAGAAAGGAATTCGTTTATCAAATTTTGTTTGATGCAATTCAAAAGGGATTCCTCTTGTCAAATACAATCTTTGATTTATTAGTGCATGGCTCTGAAACGGAAGCTTTTTCTACATGGCGTACAATGCATGAAATGGAATGTGTGATAAAGGTTTTATACGAACATCCTTATTTAGGGGATACGTATTTTCTTCACATTCGTTACAACGAAGCATTTAGAAATGAATTAGAAGATAAAAATGAACAAGAAAGATTGATATTAGAATTAAAAGAAAAATTAAAAAAGCATAATCTTAAAGTAAAAGATTTAAAGAAATATATCGAATATGGTTGGATGTATGAGATAAAAGATCAAGAGACTATTTATCCTGATTTTAAATTAAATTTTAGAAAAGGCCTTGAATATGTTGCTGGATTTTCTTCCTATTCTTCACTTTATGAAATGAGTAGTGAAATCGCTCATAGTTCTCCTTTACTCATATATTCAAAAAAGGATTTCTTTAGAGATGTATCTATATTATCAGTTTATGGAACATTTTTACGTTTAGAGGAAATATTCTTTAACCTTTTAAAAATGCAACAAGATTCTGATATAATTTCATATCAATCAATGAGAGAACAACATATTAAATCGATGCATATCATGTATGCTCAATTACAAGAAGAGTATAAAGAAAAATACAACATCGGGGAAACTGAAACAGAATAAAAAATAGAATTATTTTGCAATAATTCTATTTTTTTATCTTTTTTAAGTGAATTTTATACATCTTGGAAACATGAGTCACCGATGAATTCACGAATTATAGAGTTGCATGGAACCCATTTATCATCCATATCGATGAAGAATTTTAAGAATTTAATTAAGCGCTCGGCAAGTGGACCATAGTCAGATTCTTTATCAATAGCTCTTAATAAAGGTAGGGCATATCTTCTCATAACGCATAATTCGTATGGAAGGAGGGAATTGAAAACGTAGTCTGCATCTTCTTGAGTAGAATAAATCCATTTAAATTCACCTTTTCTTACCGATGCCCACATTGACATAGTTTCTTCAGCGGATGAACCACGGAATTTGTAATCGCGAACGATTCTTCTAAGTAATCTTAAATCCGTTAAAGAAATTGGGTTATGATTATCGATATTAACTTGGGCTTGTGGAGCAATGAAAATCTTATATTTTTGATGACGCGCCACTAAAGAAGTTAAGCGATCGTTTAAGGCGTGAATACCTTCAATAATTAATATTTCATTCTTACCAAGTTTTAAAGTTTTTCCAGGTACTTGTTTACCAATCTTGAAGTCAAAATGAGGTAATGTTACTTCTTCTCCGTTTATTAAATCGAGCATGTCTTGGTTGAATTGATCGATATTTAATGCTTCAATGCATTCTAAATCAGGTTGCCCATTTTCATCTTTGGGAATAAATTTCTTTTCAAGATAATAATCATCAATAGAAATACGGATTGGAGATAAACCACGTGACATAAGTTCAACACGTAAACGATTAGCAAATGTTGTTTTTCCAGAAGATGAAGGCCCTGCGATACAAATCATTCTGATATTAGAAATATCTGATAAAATCTTGATTCCAAGTTCGGCAAGCATATTGTTGTGATGCGCTTCACACATTGTGATAAAATCCATTTGATTTTCTTTGGAAGCCCAATTATTGATTTGAGAAACTGTTGATGTTCTAACGAGTTTTCCCCATTCGTAGGATTCCTTTAATACTCTTCCAAATGTTGGAGCATCTTGGAATTCTGGAATTTTTCCTTTTTCTTCGCTACGAGGATATTGGATAATGATTCCATTATCATATATTCTTAAAGAATAATCTTTAATGTGACCAGTAGAAGGTACCATATGACCATACATATAGTTCATGTATTCAGCACAAGAATATAGGTGAACAGTTTTTTCAGGACGATATTTTAATATTTCGATTTTATCGTCAAATCCTTTCTTTAGATATATTTCTTTTGCTTCTTCATTTGGCACAACTGTTCGAATTAAAGGGTAATCTTGATTGATTATATTTTTAATTTCATTATCTAATAATTTTAATGATTTTGAATCTAGGCAAGGTGCATCTTTAGTAAATGTTAAAAATATAGAGCGCGAGATGCTATAGGAATATTTTGTGGTAGCACGAGGAAATACTCGAGAACAAGCCATAGCGACGATATAGCGAAGGGAAGTTTCATAAATTCTGATTGCATCATAATCTTTTTGAGTTAATAATTCAACTTTGGCATCATAAAAAACTTCATAGTTTAATTCTCTTAGCTTATTGTTTACTAAAGCCGCGATATAATCATGTACATCGCCATCGATTAAATCGATTAATTTTACCTTCTTTGCAAACTTCAATTCTTTTTCATTTATTGTGATAGTAAAAATGTGATCCATCATATTTTATTTATCCTTTCTTAGTACCTAGAAAAGCAGGTAAAGATATAATAATATGCTTTGAGATAATTTGCAAGAGTAAAATGTAAGCACTTACATAGAAATTTAAAAAAACTTTTTTATTATATAATAATAAAAGGGAATGATTTCTTCAAAAACACATATAATATGATTAGATAATAAGAAAAAATTAAAAAAAGGTATTGCAAATACTTATTTAAGATGGTATTATATTCAAGTCATCGCAGGATAGAGCAGCCTGGTAGCTCGTCGGGCTCATAACCCGGAGGCCGGAAGTTCAAATCTTCCTCCTGCAACCAATGAAAACTCAGCATCGATGTTTCGATGCTTTTTTTACTTTTTATTTATTATTTATGCTTTTTTTATCATAATTAGAGTGATAAAGAAAAAAATCACTTTTTTTAAAAAAATGACTTGCATTTTACTCTTTAAATAGTTAATATAATAAAGCGTGATGCAATGGATCAGTGGTGTAGCGGTTAACATGCCTCCCTGTCACGGAGGAGACCGCGGGTTCGATTCCCGTCTGATCCGCCATTGCCTCGGTAGCTCAGTCGGTAGAGCAAGGGACTGAAAATCCCTGTGTCGCCGGTTCGATTCCGGCCTGAGGCACCATCTAAAGAAACTAAACACGATTTTTAAAATTTCGTGTTTTTTTGTGCCTTTTTTGCACTTTAAAAAAAACCGTAGGTATAATATGGTAAGAGGCAAAACTTTCTAGGTTCGAACAAATTCGAATAAAAGAATTGAATTTATCATTTTTTATGTTATACGTACACGTCAAATTTCAACACCTAATATAAAAGAAATACGATTCAGAATAATAAACTGGATTCTATTTTTGATATAATCCGCCAAAAACCGCCAGGGAGAGTTCAACCCATCACTTCATTTTTCTAATCTCTTTTGAGTATGGAAGAATGTTTTTTCCGTTTTCTTTAGAAGTATTTTCGTAAGAATCAAAATTCTTTAGAATCGACAAAACTTTCGAACCTTAAGCAATATAACAAGGAGATTCGATTATGAAAGATAATAAAATATTTAGAAGAATTCATAATTGATCTTGTGAAGCTTAATTTATCGATAAGTATATTCTCATTTTGGTCATTCTTTTTTTCTTTGTTAATAACATCCTAATATTTTTTTCATAATCTATAAAGGGTTGATGTTGTGGAAATTTTATTTGGAATATTACTTCCTTTTCTTGGAACAAGTATTGGTGCGAGTTTAGTTTTTTTTATCAAAAACAAAATCAATGATTTAGTTGAAAAAATATTATATGGTTTTGCGTCAGGCATAATGATTGCCGCTTCTTTTTGGTCATTAATTCTTCCTTCGTTAGAAATGAGTAAAGATAATTCTTCATTATATTTTATACCATCAGCATGCGGGTTATTTCTTGGTATTGCTTGTTTATTTTTTATAAAGTATTTCTCTTCTAGAATAGATAGAAACTTGCAAAGTGAAGAAAAATTATTAAAGAAAAAAACTATGATTATAACAGCCATTACACTTCATAATATTCCCGAGGGAATGGCGGTAGGTGTTATATTTGCTTCTTTTTTAAATTGTTCATCAACAATAACATATATGATGTCGCTTTCACTTTCTATTGGTGTTGCGATTCAAAATATACCAGAAGGAGCTATTGTATCTATACCTGCATTAATGGAGGGAAAAGGTAAAGTAAAAAGTTTTCTTATAGGTGTTGTTTCTGGATTAGTCGAACCAATCGCGGCTTTTATTACCATCATTATGTCTTCTTTTTTAACAATAGTTCTCCCATATTTATTAGCTTTCGCAGCGGGAGCAATGATATATGTAGTGGTTGATGAACTAATACCTGAAGCTTATAAAACAGATAGGAATAGCGCTTTTATATTTCCTTTTATATTAGGCTTTATTTTAATGATGACTTTAGATGTAATGCTAGGATAATTTTAAGTCTACAAAGAGGAGAATATAAAAATTCTGTCTAAAAAAAATAGAATATGTCGATTTAGATTTTTTAAAACGAATAAATAATTTATTATTTATTCGGGTGAACAAATATGAAGAAGGTTATTTATTATAGTGATGAGAAAAACGATGATTTTTCACCTTTAACTATCAACGCTAGAGAAGTACCAGAAAATTTTTCCTATATCTCTAAAAACGTTGTTTTTAAAGCTGTAAGTTGGTTTTTATATAACATCATTTGTCGTCCTATTGCAAAACTTTATTTAAACTTTGTATTCCTTTGTAAATTTAAAAATAGGAAAGTGTTAAAACAAGTAAAGAAGCAAGGTTATTTTTTGTATATAAATCATACTCAAACTGCCGCGGACGCTTTTTTACCAACTTGTGTTATGGATCGTAAAAAGAATTATATTGTTGTATCACCAGCGACAATCTCAATACCTGGAATAAAGAATTTAGTAAAAATGCTTGGAGCTGTTCCCCTTGCATCTACCTATAAAAAGCAAAAGGAAATGATTAATTGTTTAGATAGTGTTATAAGAAAAAAGAATGTAGTAACAATATACCCTGAAGCTCATATTTGGCCATATTATACAAAGATAAGAGAATTCTCTGAAGGATCTTTCATATATCCTGTCAAATTTAATGCACCAGTATTTGCCGTTACTAATTGCTATAAGAAACGATTAATTGGTAAAAAGCCACGCATTGTTTCTTACGTTGATGGACCTTTTTATCCTTCTAAAGATTTATCTAGAAAAGAGGCTATGATAGAATTAAAGGATAAGGTATATAATGCAATGGTGGAAAGAAGTGAAAAAGAATCTAACTATGAGTATATTACTTATATAAAGAATGAGAAAAAAGGAGAATAGGTTATGGCATTATCATCATATGTTTACGAAAATGAAAATGGAGAAATCGCTTATTTAGCGGGCTTAATTAATATGCTTGGAGATATGTACTCCTTGCGTTTAGAAAAACTAGGACTTGATGAAGGACAACTTATTTGCTTAGATGTGTTTAAGGGAAATGAACTAGTTTTTGAAGAAGAATTAAAAAAGAGATATAAAAAAATAAATGAAAAAGAATATACAATAGGATCTTCGTTAGAAAAAGAAAAATTGGATATCGAAAAAATGAAGATTAAGTTAAAAGAAGTTGATGAAAAAATGGAAGATATTCTTTATATATGCTTCAACAAAATGATTTCTTCAAAAGGGTTAATATCACTACGACAATTATCAAAAGAAATCGCGGAAGATATCATATTATACACGGAAAAAGAATTTTCAAAAGTAAAAATTTTTAAAGTTTTTGGAGTTCAAAATAATGACTTTACACATGCCTATGATTACTTAGGAAGACTAGAAAATGCATATTTGATGGTCAATAACGATATTTCTATACTGTTTTTAAGTGGATTTGATGACTAAATATAAGTAATGGTGCCAAAAATATGTCTATTGATGATGAGTTTGTTGAAAAAAGTTACAATTGATAATATGATTAGATTGTAAACAATAATATACGCGAGTGTATTATTCTTGATGGAGGTAAATATGGAAGACTTTGGCAATTTAGTTTATGAATCAAAAACATATAATATATATCGTAATGGAAAAAATGCATATAAGATTTTTAATTCGTCTGTAAAAAAATCACATGTTCTACAAGAAGCAATTAATCAAACACTTGCTGAAGAGACATCAATCTCTGTTCCTAAAATTTATCAAGTATCACCTAATCAAAATGATGAATGGATGATTTCATATGAATTTGTCGAGGGATTATCTTTGAATACATTAATTGATAAACATCCTGAAAAACAAGATATGTATATCGATTATATGATTAAATTACAAACGAAAATTTTTAATGAAAATGCATATTCGTTTAATTCATTAAGGGAAAAATTACAAAAGAGAATTAATGAATCAAATTTGTCTCCTCAAATAAGATGTAAATTATTAACTAGATTGAGTGTACTACCTATACAAACTAAATTATGTCATGGAAGATTTATTCCAAATAATATTGTTATTACTAAAGATAAATTACCTTATGTTTTAGATTGGGGAGAATCAACACAAGGAAATGGGGCATCAGATATAGCTAATACTTATTTATTATTAAGATTAAACTATGGCGATGATTTTGCTGAAAAATATTTGTCAAAAATAGAACAAAAAACTGAATATACCATTAAGCAAGTCAAAAGATGGGTCCCAATTATTGCTGCATCATTAATTAATTATTCTGAAGGTGAAACTCAAGAATTCTATACAATGTGTGCAAATGCAATTGAATTTGAAGATAAATAAAAAATGCTTTATAAAAATCATATCTTCTTTACTTGTCAGTAAGAAGATATTTTTTTTGCAAAAATTATATTATTAAATATAATCAATTGTTTTTTTGATATCTCAATGGTAAAATTTATCCGTTTGAAAGTGAGGTTTTAATATGGCTAATCAACCTAAAGAAGTGGCACATAAAAAGAAAACTTCTAGTGCTTCTAGTAGTAGTTCTTCAACCAAAAAATCTAGTAAAAGTACAAAGAAAGTAAAAAAAGAAATTACTAAAATTGCTAAGAAAAATCCTATTGGAATAGTATTTATAATCGCTTTTATTATCGTAGGATTATTAGGAGGATTTTTAGGAATATCAGTTCTTACTAAGAATGATACTTTTGAAATGAATGAATATGTTCATCAAACTTCAAGAGAAGAAGTTACTGAATTATTCGGCAAAGAAACATTAGAATATACGATATTGCTTTTAGAAGAAGAATATCAAGAACCAGGAGCAACATGTATCTTTTTTGGAAAAGAAAATGATGTTACTATTTCCTATTCATATCGAGAAGACATTTCCTATGATCCTATAGATGTAGAAACAGTTGATACCTCTATCAGCGGATTTTATTATGTAACATACACAAATTCGACATTTAAATATAAAAATGTTGTTCTTATAAGAACTATTCAAGTAATGGAGGTGGAAAACAATGGCTAAAAAATTATCTATTTTGTCTATTGTAGGATTAAGCGTAGTAGGTTTTATAGGTGGAGTAGCCGTTGGTGCCTATGCAAGTTTAGCTTTTTCTCCTCTTCCAGATTCTTATGAAATTCCAGAAACAGAACAAGCACATAATAAACCAATAACAACAACAGGTACTGATTTTACTGTAGAAATGATTAAATCAAAGGATTTATCAATCCATTTTATGGAACTTGGTAATAAATATACTGGTGATTCTACATTAATTAAAGTAGGAGATGTCGAGGTGTTAGTAGATGCAGGAAGCAAGACTTCCTCTATTGAAACGATATATAATTATACTTCACAATATGTTGAAGGTGATTTAGATTATATTATTGTTACTCATGCTCATGAAGATCATTATGCTGGTTTTTCAACATCGAAATATGAAGATTCGCTATTTGGTAAATATAATGTGGGTTCAGGAACGACTATCATTGATTTTGCTCAAATCACAACTAACAAAGCTTCTAATAAAATGTATAAGTATTATCAAGCTAACTTAAATAGCGCAACAAATGGAGGGGAAGGTGCTATACATTATAATGTTTTAGAAGCTTTAAGTGCTTATGAAAATGGAACCATTTCTCTAAGTGAAGATGTGTCATTAAAATTCTTAGATCAAGAATATTACCACACCAAATCATCTACAGAAAATGATCATTCAGTTTGTTTCTTATTATCACAAGAGAATAAACATCATTATTTATTCACTGGTGATTTAGAAGAAAAAGGAGAAATCTCTTTAGTGGCTAAAAATCCTGATCTTCCAGTAGTGGATTTATATAAAGCTGGACATCATGGCTCTAAAACTTCATCTAGTAAAACATTACTTGAAAAGATACAGCCAAAAATGTGTGCGGTATGTTGTTGTGCTGGATCTAGTGAGTATACTAAGAATAATGATAATCAATTTCCAACTCAACAATTTATTGATAATATTGCTCCTTATACTGATAAAATTTTTGTGACTACCATCTGTAAAGATTATGATAAGGGATTATTTGAATCTCTTAATGGTAACATTATTGTTTCTTGTTCAAAAGAAGACGAGGGTATCAACGTTAATTGCTCCAATAATATGACTTTATTAAAAGATACAGAATGGTTCTTAAGTATGAGAAAAATGCCTGATAGTTGGAAAAATTAATATGATAGATGTTTATGTTTTTAAAAATAATCATTTTGGAAAAAATATAACTTTACTTAATCTTACACCTTTAAATCATATTTTTGCTTATGAGGAAGAGGAGAAAAAATTGTGTTCGTTTTCAGCGTATTACTTTTTAGAAAATAATCATATCAATGTCGATTTTATTAATGGTAAACCTATTGATAAAAATGGAAAATTCATTTCCATATCACATTCATCAACCTTAGTTGCAGTAGCAATCGGAGATAATGAAGTAGGAATAGATATTGAACTAATAAAACCTTTTAATGAAAATTTGATTAATAAAGTTTTTTCGCTTCAAGAGAAAGAACAATATCAAAAAGGAGATATAGATTTCTTCTTTAAAATTTGGGTGAATAAAGAATCTTATTGTAAAAGATTAGGCACAGGATTAACTTGTTATCCAAAAGATATTGAAGTAACAGGATTTATTGATTCTAATATTATTTTTGTTGACGATAAAAGATATTATTTAAGTGTTTCCTTAAACAAGGAAGAAGAAATTTCTTTTCATTTACTAGACGGAAAATTTGCTTAAAGTGTTAATATTTCTTTACAAAAACTGTATTGTTACATATAATCAAAAATGTAGAGGGGAGTAGCAAGTTATTTATATAACTAGTTAATCGTCAACACGATGAGAATCCGGTTAACTATACTTCTTCTTAATGAAAGCAATGCAAGACTTCTACAATTCTTTTTTGTAGGAGTTTTTTATTTTGTAAAGGAGGATATTTATGAACTATTATACAAAAACAAAAGAAGAAGTAGCATCTTTTTTAGATACTTGTGAAAACGGGTTAACTAGTGAAGAAGCAATTCAAAGAAATCAAAAATATGGACTTAATAAACTTGCTGAAGCTAAGAAAGAATCATTGCTAAAGAAGATAATTGCTCAATTAATAGATCCGATGGTGTTAATTCTTATTATTGCTGCGATTGTGTCTATGGTTATTTCTTTAATTGAAGAACATAAAGTTGGAGCGGATGTTTTTGTAATAATCTTTGTTGTTCTTTTAAATACGATACTCGGAGTAGTACAAGAAGCCAATGCAGAAAAAGCTATTGATTCATTAAAGAAAATGACTAGTGCTACATCAAAAGTGATAAGAAATAATGAATTAGTGCTGATTCATTCAAGTGAAATTACTATTGGTGATGTTGTCGTTTTAGAAGCAGGAGACTTAGTTCCCGCTGATGGAAGAATAATTGAAAATGCTTCTTTACAAATTGAAGAAGCAGCCTTAACTGGAGAATCTGTTGCAGTAAATAAAACTGATGAACCAATTGAAAATGAAGATTGCCCATTAGGTGATAGAAAGAATATGGCCTTTATGGGTTCAACAGTCGTTTACGGAAGAGGTAAAATGATAGTTACTTCTATTGGCATGGGTACGGAGATGGGAAAAATTGCTTCTTCTATTAATGAAGTACAAAATGAAGAAACACCTCTTCAAAAAAGATTGAATCAATTAAGTAAAATTCTTACTTTTTTAGTAATTGGTATATGTATAGTTGTCTTTGTTTCTTCTTTAATTAGACATGGGGAATTTTCGCTAAATGGGGTGATTGATTCCTTTATGGTTTCTGTCTCTTTAGCAGTTGCTGCCATACCAGAGGGACTATCCGCGCTTGTTACTATCGTTCTTTCTTTGGGTGTTACCAAAATGAGTAAGAAAAAAGCAATTATTAGAAAACTTAGCGTAGTGGAAACTTTAGGTTGTACGCAAGTAATTTGCTCTGATAAAACTGGAACATTGACACAAAATAAAATGACAGTAGTGGATAATTATACTTTTAATTTTCCTTTGCTAATCAAAGCGATGGCTCTATGTTCAGATGCTTATATTAATAATGAAGGTGCAGTATTAGGAGAATCTACCGAAGTCGCTTTAGTGGAATATGCTTTAAAGAATGGTTTTAATAAAACCAAGCAAGAAGAATTAACTCCACGTATTAACGAACTACCATTTGATTCAATTAGAAAAAAAATGACTACTTTTCATCAAAAAGAAGATGGAAGCATTATTTCCTATACTAAAGGAGCACCTGATGAAGTGATTTTGAGTTGCTCATTCTATGAAGATGAAAAAGGTAATGTCCTCCTTTTAACAACAGAAATAAAAGAAAAAATATTATCTAAAAATAAAGAATATGCATCTAAAGCTCTAAGAGTTTTATGTGCTGCTTATAAAGATAACGTTATTTTTGATAAAGATATTACTCCTTCAAATTATGAAAAGGATTTAATCTTTATCGGATTAGAATGTATGAAGGATCCTTTAAGAGAAGAAGTTAAAGATGCGGTTAAATCTTGCTCTAGTGCGGGAATAAGCGTAGTTATGATTACTGGAGATCATAAAGATACTGCAGTTAGTATTGGTAAAGAATTAGGCATTATTAATAGTGAAAAAGAAGCATTGACAGGTTCTGATTTAGAAAAAATGACTAATGAAGAATTACAAGCAAATATCTCTTCATATCACGTATTTGCTCGTGTTCAACCAGAACATAAAGTACGTATTGTTGAATCTTTAAAAAAGCAAGGTAATATCGTGGCCATGACTGGTGATGGAGTTAATGATGCTCCTTCATTAAAGAAAGCTGATATTGGTGTAGGTATGGGAATTACCGGTACTGATGTTACAAAGAATTGTGCCGATATGATTCTTGCAGACGATAATTTTTCCACAATTGTTGTTGCCGTGGAAGAAGGAAGAAAAATTTATGATAATATCGTTAAAGTAATACAATTCCTATTGTCTACAAATATTTCTGAAGTAGTCGCAGTATTTATTGCAACATTAATTGGATTTACAATTTTAAAACCTACTCATATTCTTTGGATTAATCTAATCACTGATTCTCTTCCTGCATTAGCTCTTGCCTTAGAAAAAGGTGAAGATGATATTATGAAAAAGAAACCTCGTCCAAGTGGTGAATCACTTTTTGCGCATGGACTTGCTTTTGATATTTTATTTCAAGGCTTAATCGTGGGACTTCTTTCCATTGCTTCTTATTTATTAAGTATTCATGTATTTACTTTGACAGAAAAGGAAGCGATGACAATGGCTTTCTTAACATTGTCATCAACAGAGATTTTTCAAGCCTTAAATATGCGTTCTAATAAAAAATCGCTTTTTGAATTACATTATTTTAACTATTATTTATTAGGTACAATGATTATTTCTTTTGTTTTATCTGTGATTATTATATATGTTCCTTTCATCAATCATCTTTTTGATTTTGCTCCATTAGATTTTAAGATGTTTATATTAGCTATTGGCTTAGGAATTAGCATAATTCCTTTGGTTGAATTATATAAATTAATAAAAAAATTAATATATAGAAATAAATAGAAAAAAAGGAATTGTTAGAAACCTTATAGTTTCTTAACAGTTCCTCTTTTTTTATAAGAATTTGAATTTGATAGATAGTGGCTTCTATACAGATATTTTCCATAAAATACCGCCTACGTTAATCATTTTCCACCCTTCCCTTAAAAGGAGAGTCAACACTTTTATAAAAAAAATAAAAAGAACTAGAAGAAACTGGTGAAGTTTCTCCTAGTTCACTCTTATAAAATAGAAGCGCCTAGAGAAATAATTAATCCACATATTATAAGAGGAATAAGTAATATGAACATTTGTTTGTCAAATTTAATCT
>JALFBO010000057.1 GCA_022772105.1 Erysipelotrichaceae bacterium
TATTTGATAGAATTATAAAGGCAAAAGGAGAAAAGATATGGCAGAAGACAGAATGATTGATAGACTCGAAGCTATGGTTAAAAGACAACATGAAATTGATGAGTTGTTATGTAGTGAAGAGATTATGCAAGATGTATCAAAATTAACAGCATTAAATAAAGAAAGAGCATCTTTGGAAGAAGCTGTTGAACAATATTTAGTATATAAAAAGGTAAATTCAGATTTAGAGGACGCTAAAATAATGGCATCAGATTCCGATCCAGAAATTTCGGAATTTGCTAAAGAATCTATTGGCGAATTATCAAAACAAAGTGAAGAATTATATGCAAAATTAAAAATTCTTCTTATTCCAAAAGATGAAAACGATGATAAAAATATTGTTTGTGAAATACGTGGTGCTGTAGGTGGAGATGAAGCAAATATTTTCGCGGGTGATCTACTTAGAATGTATACTCGTTATGCAGAAACAAAAGGTTGGAAAGTGCAAATTATGGATGAAGAAACAAATGGCATGGGTGGATATTCATATGTTGCTTTCACAATTAAAGGTGATGGAGCTTATTCACGTTTGAAATTTGAATCAGGAGCACATCGTGTTCAACGTGTTCCAGTTACTGAAGCAAGCGGTCGTATTCACACTTCTACAGCAACGGTTCTTGTTATGCCAGAAGTAGAAGAAGTAGAGATTGAAATTAATCCAGCGGATTTAAAAATTGATACATATCGTTCGCAAGGAGCGGGAGGACAAAACGTTAATAAAACTGAATCAGCAGTTAGAATCACTCATATTCCTACTGGTATAGTTGCAGCATCGCAAGTAGAAAGAAGCCAAATTCAAAATAGAGAAATTGCAATGAATTTATTAAAAGCAAGATTATACGCTGCGAAAAAGGCTGAACAAGATGAAAAACTTGGTAATGAAAGACGCTTAAAAGTGGGAACAGGTGAGCGTTCAGAAAAGATTAGAACTTATAACTATCCTCAAAATCGTGTAACAGATCATCGAATTGGATTTACAATTCAAAAATTAGATCGCGTAATCAATGGTGATTTAGATGAGATTCTTGATGCTTTAGTAAACGCAGATCAAGAAGATAAGATGGCACAAGAGGCTAAAAAATATAATGATTAATACATTAGGTAATATCATAAATAAAGCCAAACAAACACTAAACAAAGATTATGTCCTAGAAGAAGATCTTCGTTATCTTCTTCAAGAGACTTTTTCTTTATCTCCATCTGATTTTATCATTAGTTTAGATAAAAAATTCGAAGATGAAGATTTCTTTCTTAAATGGGAGAGAGCTAATAAAGGCGAACCTTTATATTATATTCTTGGAAAAGCTCCTTTTTTTGGAAGAAAGTTTATTGTAGAAGAAGGAATAACTCTTATTCCTCGAAACGAAACAGAAGAACTAGTTCTCCTTGCACGTAATTGGATTTTAAGAAAACGTTATCCCAATCCCGCTATTGTTGATATTGGAACAGGAAGTGGATGCATAGCCATTACTCTAGCTAAGGAATTTCCTTATGCATCAGTATGCGGAATTGATATTTCTAGTCAAGCATTAGAGGTAGCAAAAAAGAATAATGATTTATTCAAGGGAAATGTTACCTTGATACATGGAGATTGTTTGAAAGAAGTTAAAGACAAAAAGTTTGATGTTGTTATTTCTAATCCACCATATATATCAAATGATGAGTTTGTGAGTAAAACTGTTATTGATTATGAACCTCATATTGCTTTATTCGCTTCTAATCATGGCTTAGAAATATATGAAAAAATATTTATGGACTTAGATGACGTATTAAATAGAGATGGTATTGCTTTATTTGAAATATCTCCTCCTTTAGTGGCTAGACTTACTTCTTTAATAGAAAAATACTTACCATTATATACATATGAGTTTGTAAAAGATATCAATGGTTTTACAAGATTTTTATTTTTAAATAAATAGAATTTATACCTTCTACCCATAATAAGGGCAGGAGGTTTTTTGATGAAAATTAAATTATTATGTGTTTTATGTACTTCATTATTAACAGTTTTTACTAGTGTTAAGAAGGTCGATACATCTTTTAAGTATATGTACTCAGTTCGTGCTTCTTCTTATTCACCTCTTGATGAAGGAACTTTATATACTTATAAAGAAAAATTAATCGATATTTACGAGGATCTTTGTTTAAATGTTGAGGAAAGATATCACGAACAATTGATTAGAAATAATATTAAATTATTTTCTTTTAATAGTTCATCAATCACAGCGTTTTATTCTAATGGAATGATCAATGTTGTTATTGGAAAAGGAAAAGGAAGTAAAATTCAAGGGAGACTCAGAAAAAATAGTTGTGACAATGAAGTAATAAGAGAAAAAATATATATCTTTGATATATTAAATGGCGTATAATTATTTTTGGTGAGTGAATTAATGGAAACAAAAATTTATGATTTTGATGACGAAAGAGTAATCCAAGAAATTAAAAATAATAATGTTGTAGCTTTACCTACAGAAACTGTATATGGGCTAGGTGTTATTTACGATTCCTTGGAAGCTTTTGAAAGATTAGTCAAAGTCAAACAAAGAAAACCAGATAAACCATTTACCTTGATGCTTAGTTGCATAGAAGATATTAAAAACTATGCTTACTTTGATGAAAATACATATCGAGTGATTTTAAAATATATGCCAGGGGAAATAACTTTATTATTAAAGCCAAAAGAATCTTTATATCCTTGGGTGACACTAAATAGTCCATATATTGGTATAAGAATTGCAGGGCTCTTAAAGGTAGGAGAATTAATTAAAAAAGTTGGTCAACCAATGTTAGTGACAAGCGCTAATATATCTTCTTTTCCTGCATGTGTTGATTTTGAACAAACTTATGAAACATTTGCTTCTTATATACCTGCAATTATAAAAGGAGAAACTACTTCGTCTATTCCTTCTACTATCGTAAAATGTGATGAAGGAACAATAACATTAATTCGTCAAGGGAGAATTCCTTTTGAAGAAATAAAGAAGACATGGGAGGGTTATTAAAATGAAAATATCTATTGCTTCTGATCATGGTGGATTCCTTTTAAAGGAAGAACTTAAAGACTATCTTACATCATTAGGACATGAAATTGTTGATTGCGGAACTAATTCTTTAGAATCTTGTGATTATCCTGATTTTGCTCAAAAAGCAGCGCGCTTAGTTGCTGATGGTACATGTGAAAGAGGAATTGAAGTATGTACAACTGGAGAAGGAGTTTGTATATGCGCAAATAAGGTGCCAGGAATTAGATGTGGATTAATCTATAATGAGGAAGTAAGTGTACTTACTCGTGAACATAATGATGTCAACATGATTGCTATGGGCGCTAAATTTACTTCTTTTGAGACCGCTAAAAAATATGTTGACAACTTCTTAAATACTCCTTTTGCAGGAGGACGTCATATTAGACGTGTGGAAAAGATGACATCAATACGTTAATTAAGTCCCTTTATGGGATTTTTTCTTTTATTTGAATAAAAATTCATCTTTTGGACAAAATTATTCTTGAGGTGAATAAAATGAATAAGATAAAAAGATTTCCAAGCTGGTCAGTAGAAGCAAAAGCAGGATTAATCCTTGGCTTCACCGCTCTTACTTTAGCGGGTTCAATGACTCTAATCAATAATAAAAACAACCAAGGAACGAAGAATAGCGATGACCCAGTTATCGTAAACCCATCCGATCAACCTATTGAAGTTAGTAATAATACAGAAATTGTCGTTAATGAAAAAATAGAAACTTTAGTTCGCCCTTATTTAATTAACGCAACTATTGCACGTCATTATTATGATATGAATGATGATGTAGAAACTAGAGCTTCTTCAATAGTTTTAGTGCCAGGAAAAAATAATACTTATATGAAGTCGGTTGGAGTAGATTATGTATATTCGGGAAAAACATTCAGCGTTGTTGCCGCTACTTCTGGAATAGTTAGCGAAAGAATTAATGATGCAACATATGGAAATTTAATATGTATTAGCCATGAATCAGGCCTTAAAACCATATATTCTTCTTTATCTTCTTTTAATGTAACTAAAGGACAACAAGTCAAACAAGGTGATGTTATTGGGACATCCGGTGAATCTTTATATACTGTGGAACTTGGTAACTCTTTACATTTTGAAGTGATAAAAGATAATACCTATGTTAATCCAGAAAAAGCTTATACTTCTATCGTTACAAAGATTTAAAAACAATGCTTTGATTAATTATATCTTTATATGCTAAGAGATTGATTGCGATTTCTTAGCTTTTTTTACAAAATAAAAGACTGAAAGAAATAAACGCTTAGATATATTCCTTTTCAGCCTTTTAAATTAATCGTCGTCTTTATACTCTGGAACTTTATTTCCAATAATCTTTGATTTAGAGTGTAGTGAATTAGAAGAAGCAATATCTTCTTTTTTTATTACTGGCATTTCAGCTGTTCTTCTTTGTAAGTTGATTTCTTCAATTGGAATTGTTTTATTATTTTGCGAAATAGTTAATTCTTTAGCCTCAGAGAATTTTCTTTCGGAAGATTCTTCTTTAAATCCGGCGCTAGCGGAGAACTGAGCACAGTAAAGAACAAATAGATTAGGAAGAGATAACCATACTAAAGAGGTCAATAAATTAACTGAAGATTGGTCTAAAACAATTAGTGGATCCATCGATGTAGAGATATTTGTTTGATACCAAACAAGAATAGAAGGTACAAATACTGGTAAGAAACTAAGAATATCAAGTATAAGTAAGATCTTTGGACGATGATGTTTTCTAAGTGTGGTTTCAAATAAAGCGTTGACAAGAAGGAAAGCACTATCTGCGATTAATACAAAGAGAAATAACATTTGTGTGTTACCAGTAAAGGAACACATAGTTAAATAGTCGATTACTACTTTGTATACTCCAAAGAAGAAGTTGATAATACAAAGTATAGATAATAGCATTGGCTCTTTTTTGATTAAGGCTAATAGTGAAAGAATGATGGATGATAATGTGTAAGCATAGAAACATACCATTAATGCAAATGCCATCTTTTCGTTCATACCTTCTATTACAGTGTAAGAAAATAAATTAAATTTTAGCAATTTGTTATAATCGAAATCAGCATACATATTCTTGGTCAAAAAATAAAATGTTCCTGCAATAATCAAGATATTAAATATGAATCCAAGTAGTAACGGAATCCTTGTGTAGTGTTTTCTAAGTGTTGTTTTCATAGCATCCTTTTCCCTTTTTTATTAAAGAAATAATATACTTAACCCAAATATAAATAAAGTGTTTTGAAATTTTTTTAAGTCTACTAATAGTAGAATAAAGAAAAAATATAATTTTTTAAGTCGAAATAATTGCTTAAAGAAAGATAATTTATGAGGTGATTAGATGTATATTTGTCCTCTTTGTGGTACGAAAGATAGTAAGTATTTTGGGATTAATAAAGGAAAGATTTATTGCCGTAGATGCGTGACTTTTCAAGGCGCTGAAGTCCCTTATGAAAAGAAATATAATTTTGAAAAAGTTGAAGAGAAACTCAATTATCCTTTGTCTAAAGAACAAGAAGAAATATCAAATAAAATACTACGCGCATATATTGAAGGGAAAAATATTTTACTTCATGCTGTATGTGGAGCTGGGAAGACAGAATTAACTTACAAAGTTATAGCTCATTGCTTGTCTTCGTGTTTACAAGTTGGTTTTGCTATTCCTCGAAGAGATGTGGTGGTTGAATTGTTACCTCGCCTCCAAGAAGCTTTTCCAAGTAAAAAAGTAGTCGCAGTATATGGAGGAAATACTTCATCTTTAAAAGGTGATATCATTCTTTTAACGACGCACCAATTATATCGTTATAAGAATTATTTTGATTTATTAATTATCGATGAAACAGACGCCTTTCCTTTTTCGGGAAACGAATTATTAAACGATCTTTTCTTTAGAAGTTTACGAGGAACTTATTTGATGATGAGCGCTACTCCTTTGCCTTATATGGAACAGAATATTAAAGAAAGTAACGGTGTATATTTAAAACTGATGAGACGCTACCACAATCACCCTTTAATTGTCCCTCGGTGTGAGATTACTTCATTTATTCCCTTTTTTATTTTATTAAAATACATGAATAAATTTATCAAAAACCATAAGCCTTTATTCATCTTTGTTCCTACAATTGAAGAAGGAGAAATATTACTAAAAAAGGTTAAAATGTTTTATAAAAATGGAGAATTTGTTTCATCTAAAACAAAGGAAAGAAGCGCGATTATATCTTCTTTCAAAAATGGTGAATTATCTTATTTAATTACCACATCAATCCTAGAAAGAGGAGTGACTGTTAAAGATTTACAAGTTATTGTGTATCATGCTGATCATGAATTATATGATGAAGGAACACTTATTCAAATAAGTGGAAGAGTAGGAAGGAAAATAGACGCATATGATGGAGAAGTTATTTTCATTGCTTCTAGAAAAACTAAGAAGATGGAAAATGCGATTAGAAAAATTGAAAATGCCAATGAACAAGAAGGTTTGTAAGATATGCTTTGAAGAATATAAAATAAGCGGTTTTTCTTCGATTTTTAATCCAAATCAAGTTATTTGTTATTCTTGTCTTCTTAGTTTAGAACCTAAATTTATTTCTTTTGAAGAAGAAGGAGTTAAGTGTTTATCTATCTATAATTACGATGAAACTATCAAGAAACTTTTATATCAATTTAAAGGATGTTTTGATAAGGAACTAAAGGATGTATTTTTAAACCCATATCTTTTAGAATTAAAGATTAGATATTTTGGATATATCATAGTACCTATTCCTTCTTATATAGAAGATGATGAAGAAAGAGGATTCAATCATGTGGAAGAAATCTTTTCTTCTCTTTGCCTTAAAGAAGAAAAGATTTTAACTAAAAACGCAAGGATGAAGCAATCATCGTTAAGCAAAAAAGATAGAGAGAAAATATCCTCTGTTATGGTTTATAAAAATAAGATTGATCTATCTAATAAAAAGGTATTAATCGTTGATGATGTCTATACTACTGGTAACTCATTTAGAGCGTGTTTGGCTTTGGTTAGAAAGCTTCATCCTAAAGTTATAAAAGCTTGTTTTTTAGCAAAAAACGATAGAAAATGATAATATTTTTGTCGAAAATAACAAGAAAAAGAAGATGAGATTTTTTAGATTTTTGTTTAGATGTATCGTATAATTTTTTTGTAGTAAAATTAGTAGAAAGGTAGGGACAAAATGAGAGGTAAAGTAAAATGGTTTGATGCTGATAAAGGATTTGGATTCATCAACCGTGGTGAAGGAGAAGATATCTTTGTTCATTATTCACAAATAAGAGAAGATGGATATCGTTCTTTAGAAGAAGGTCAAGAAGTTAAGTTTGACTTAACAGAAACAGAACGTGGTCTTCAAGCACGTAATGTTGTCAAAATCTAATTCGATTAACCAAAATAACATAATAAGGCCAATGATTTTTATAAAAATCATAGGCTTTTTTTGCTTTTATCTAGTTTATATTTGATTAAACGTAGTTTAAAAGGTATAATCACTATTGAAACGTTATAAATTTTAGTATTTGTACAAATGGAGGTTTTAAGATGGCAAATAGTTTTATTGATAAACTACTAAGAGTTGATGCGCGTGCTTTGAAAAAAATCGAAGCTATTGCAAATCAAGTTATTTCTTATGAAGAAACAATGCGTGCTTTAAGCGATGAAGAATTAAGAGCAAAAACGGATTACTTTAAAGAACAACTTGCTTCTGGAAAGACTTTAGATGATATTTTACCTGAGGCTTTCGCTGTATGTAGAGAAGCAGACTTTAGAGTAAGAGGAGAATTCCCTTTCAAAGTTCAAATTGAAGGTGCAATTGTATTACACCAAGGTGACGTTGCTGAGATGAAAACTGGTGAAGGTAAAACTCTTACTGCAACTATGGCTGTTTATTTAAATGCACTTGAAGGAAAAGGCGTTCACGTCGTTACTGTTAACGAATATTTAGCGGCTCGTGACTGTGAGGCGATGGGAAAAGTTTATAATTTCTTAGGCTTAACATGCGATGTTAACTTAAGAGAAAAAGATACTCAAGGAAAGAAACAAGCTTATCTAGCAGATATTACTTATACCACTAACTCTGAACTTGGATTTGATTACTTAAGAGACAATATGGCTCAAACCATCGATAGAAGAGTTTTACGTGGATTACATTTTGCTATCGTCGATGAAGCTGACTCTATTTTGATTGATGAATCAAGAACTCCTTTGATTATTTCAGGTGGTGAAAGAGCTCCTGCTAACACTTACATCATCGCTGATAGATTCTGTAAATCACTAACAAAAGACAAAGATTTCTCAATTGACATTAAAACAAAATCTTGCTCTTTAACTGAAGAAGGAGTTACTGCCGCTGAAAAAGCTTTTGGTATTCCTAACCTTTACAATCCAGAATATCAAGATTTAGTACATAGAATTCACCAAGCATTAAAAGCAAATTACATCATGAAGAGAAATGTTGAATACATGGTTGCAGATGGAGAAATTCACTTAATCGACCAATTCACAGGACGTATCATGAAGGGAAGAGAATATTCTGATGGTCTTCAACAAGCAATTCAAGCTAAGGAAGGCGTAGCTATTAAACAAGAAACAATTACAATGGCTACGATTACATATCAAAACTTCTTTAGAATTTATGACAAGGTTGCTGGTATGACTGGTACTGCTAAAACAGAAGAAGAAGAATTTGAAAAAATCTATAACATGCATGTTACTCCAATTCCAACAAATAAACCAATTCAACGTTTTGATGACACTGATTTAGTTTATGGAACAGAAAGTGCTAAATATAATGCAATTCTTGCTGAAATTAAAGCACGTCATGCATTAGGACAACCAATTCTTGTTGGTACCCCTTCAGTAGAAGCATCCGAAGTTTTACACCAATTATTAGATAAAGAACATATTGCTCATGAAGTATTAAACGCAAAGAATCATGAACGTGAAGCGCATATTATCGAAAAAGCTGGTGAATTGAACGCAGTTACTATCGCAACCAATATGGCGGGTCGTGGTACTGATATTAAATTAGGCGAAGGTGTAAGAGAATTGACAGATCCAAAAGGAGAAGTTAAATATCCAGCAGGTTTATGTGTTATTGGTACTGAAAGACATGAATCAAGACGTATCGATAACCAATTAAGAGGTCGTTCTGGACGTCAAGGTGATCCTGGATACTCTCGTTTCTTTGTATCTTGTGATGATGAATTGATGGTGAGATTTGCTCCACCTTTCTTAAAATCACTATTTGAGAAATTAGAAGGTCAACCATTAGAATCAAAAACTGTTACTAACGCTATTACAAGTGCACAAAAGAAGATTGAAGGTCAAAACTTTGATACTCGTAAATCATTGCTTGATTATGATGATGTTATGAGACAACAACGTGAAATTATGTATAAACAAAGAGATATAATTTTATATGCTCCAGATATTTATGACACAATTTACAATTATTTCAAACTAGTAGGTAAAGAAATAACAGAGAATTCAATCGATACTACAGATCCAAAGAATCACTTCTTATCAGGAGAATTATTAAAGAAAAACTTAGAACCAAAATATTTGGAACCAGGTACATTTGATCCAACTGGATATGATGAAGCTCCAGTTGATGAAGTTAGTGATGAAATCGGTGAAATTTTATTTGCTCACTATAACAAAAAGAGAGCATCATGGCCAAAAGATGCACCAAATGAAATTGAAAAAGTTGTCGCATTACGTTGCGTTGATAAAAACTGGACAACTCACATTGACTCTATGTCTAAATTAAGAGAAGGTATCGGCTTAAGAGGATACGCTCATACTGATCCTTTAAAGGCATATGTTGATGAAGGTTGGAATATGTTTACTGAAATGACTAAAAAGATTGCAGAAGAAGCAGTTCTAACTTTATTACGTGCTCAAGTAAGAGCTAAATCTCCTCAAGAAGTAGAAGCAGAAAATAAACAAAAAGAACTTCAAGAGGAAGAGATAAAGAAGATGAAAGCACAAGCAGAAGCTGCTGCAAAGCAAAAAGCTTTAGAAGATGAATTACAAGCTTTATATAAAGCAAATGAAAAAGCACATGCTGCTCAAAGAGAAGGATAGAATCGTATGCTAGAATTATTTGAAATTAAGGCAAAGGTTCTACAAGCTCGCGATACAATTCGTGAGCTTGGTGATTCACTTTGACAAAGAAAACTTACAAAAGCAAATAGAAAACAATGAAAAAATAATTAATGATCCTTCTTTTTGGGATAATCAAAAGAAGGCTTTGGAATTAGTTAATGAACAAAATAAAATAAAAGAGACTTTTTCTTCTTTGATCAATTTTGAAAACATCGTCAAAGAATTGGAGGATACTTTGTCTTTATTAAAAGAAAGTTATGACGAAGAGATGCATGAAATCGTTTCTAATGAAATGCTAGAATTAGAAAAGAATTTATCTTCTTTTCAAACCTCTGTATTGTTAAATGGCGAATTTGATGATTGTGCTGCGATTATTGAAATTCATCCTGGAGCGGGTGGAACTGAATCACAAGATTGGGCTAATATGTTACTTAGAATGTACGGCCGTTTCGCGGATTTTCATCGTATGAAAATGACAATACTAAACTTAGAGGAAGCCTCTGATGCAGGAATAAAATCAGCATCTTTTATACTTAAAGGAAAAAATGCTTATGGACTATTAAAATCAGAAAGAGGAGTTCATCGTTTGGTAAGAATTTCTCCTTTTGATTCATCGGGGAGAAGACATACTTCTTTTGCAAGTGTTGATGTCGTTCCTCAAATGGAAAAGAATATCGATATTGTTATTGAAGAAAAAGATATTCGTATCGATACATATCGATCTTCTGGAGCGGGTGGACAAAATGTCAATAAAACTGATTCAGCGGTAAGGATTACTCATATTCCTACCGGTATTGTTGTTACTTGTCAAAACGAAAGAAGTCAAATACAAAATAGAGAGATTGCTTTCAATATATTAAAATCTCGCCTTTACCAACTCGAGGTAGAAGCTAAGCAAAAAGAATTAGATAGTATTCGTGGTGTTAAATCAAATATTGAATGGGGAAGTCAAATTCGTTCCTATGTATTTTGTCCATATACTATGGTTAAAGATCATAGAAGTGGATATGAACAAGTTGATGTTTTTAATGTATTAGATGGTGCTTTAGATGCACAAATTAATGCTTATTTAAAATGGGAGATTAAGAGAAATGCTAAAAATTAAGAAGCCAACTAAAGAACAAGTACTCCGTTTTATAAAAAGAAATTCTTTGATAATTATTGGAACTGCAATACTTGCTTTTGGAGTGGGTATTTTTATCGTCCCTTTTGATCTTGTTACTGGTGGGGTATCAGGTTTAGCGGTTATTATTAATGAAATGACTGGTGGAAAAGTTTCTGTCGATCTTTCTGTAACAATAATCACTTGGGCATTATTTTTCTTGGGTTTATTGATTTTAGGAAAAGCGTTTTCTTTACGAACGCTATGCTCTACCATCGTTTATCCGGTGTTTTTGCATTTTTCCTTAAAGATGGTGGAATGGATTCCATTTTTACAACTAGACACAAGCAGTGAAGTTAATATGCTTTTAGCGGCGATATTTTCAGGAGTAATGGTAGGTGCAGGATGTGCCATCACTTTTATAGGTGGAGGATCTACCGGAGGATTAGATATCTTAGCCTTTATTCTTGCTAAATTTACCCCTATTAAAAGTTCAGTATATGTGTTCATTATTGATGGAACTATCGTTGCACTTGGCTTTATATTCTTCAAACAATTACCATTATGTTTAATGGGTATTATATCCGCTTTTATTGTGGCAATAGTTATCGATAAAATCTTCCTTGGTGAATCAAAAGTATTTATGGCTTACATTGTGACTGACAAGCATGAAGAAATTACTTCTTTGATTCATAAAAAAATTGATAGGACCACTACGATTATTGATTGTGAAGGAGGATATTCTAAGCAAAGTAAAAAAATGCTTGCTGTCTGTTTTACAATGAGCGAATATAACGGATTAATAGAGATTGTATCAAGTGTTGATAAACATGCGTTTATGACGATTAATAGAGCGCATGCCATCAATGGTGAAGGATTTGATCCTTTGCCAACTAAACGAAAGGATTGATGAATTATGGTTGGACAACTTATCGCAGCATTTTCAATAATGATAGGCTTTTTTGCTATATACGTTTTTGTATATTTTTATTTTAAAGGAGTCTCTTTTTATCGAAAAGAAACGCTTAGAACTATCATCACTAAAAGTGATGAGATTGTGATGAATATGAAGGTGGTAGATGGAAATTTACTTCCTTACTATATTGTCCATGGATATGACGTTGCTCATAAGTTTAATTGTTCCAACACCAAGGATTTAATAACAGGAGTATCCGCAAAAAAGCATTATTGCATTGTAACTGAAAAAGTACTTTATATTTGCAACAATCAAATGAATTATAAATTTGATATTGTCGATAAATATGATCGAAAGTTTATTAAACTTAATGATGATATAAAAAATATTGAGATTCTTTTGTCTTTTGCTACTCCTGAGCATTTGCTATATAAAATGACTATAACTAAAGACAGTGAAGGTAAATATAATGTGAATGTTAAGAAAGGAGATGTTCCTCATGACTGATATAGAGATTGAACTAGAAAAAGAAAAGGAAAAAAGAAGGAAACTAAAGAATAAAGCCATAGTCTTTGCTATTAGTTCATCTTGCCTTATGGGAGCATTAGGTATTACTTTAGGAGCCACTTTATCTAAAGAGAAAATCCCTTCTGAATTAAATGAATTTTTACAAATTTATGAAGAAATGCAAGGATTATTTTACCAAGAAGTAGATAATAGAACTATAATTGATGGTTTATATTATGGCTTAACCGATGCATTTAATGATGACTATACATTTTATACTTCCACTTATCAAGGAGAAAGTCAAAACCTTTCTATCGCTGGGTTTGGGCTTGGTTTTTCACGTGTAGTATATTATGGGAATTGTTTACTTAAGCATGTATTTAAAGATTCTCCTGCTTATAAAAGTGGATTACAAGATGGTGATATAATCGAGGCTGTAGCACAAGGAAAAATGGTAAATGGTAATCTTGTTTTTGAAGAAAAGCAAGTTTTAAAAAATATCGATTCTGCTTCATGGTCATCTTTATTTCAAGGGGAAAAAGACTCTTTTATTAAATGCTATGTGACAAGAGGAGAACAAAAATTAGAAATAAAAGTTCAAAGAGGAGACTATACACAAGATTCAGTTTATTTAAAAGAAGTCTCTAAAGTTGATGGTTACGTAGAAGCTTATGTGGCTATGCCTACTTTTTTAGGCATTGATATGGGAGAGTATTTAAGTTCTATTTTAGATAATGTTGAAAATGAATATGGGGAAATTGATCATCTTATTATCGATTTAAGACAAAATGGAGGCGGATATGTGTCTAATTGTATTGACGCTCTTGGTGTCTTTTTACCTAAAGGATCTCTTGCTTTATCTTATGTAAGGCAAGGCGGAAAAATAGAAAATAAATATACAACTCGTGATAAACAATATTATATAAAAGATAATAACATTGATTTGTTAATCGATGATAATACTGCTTCGGCAGCAGAGAGCTTTGTAATGGGCTTAGTAGATTCTCCTTGCATGGAAGGTGTTGAAGTATATGGTAAAACATCTTATGGAAAGGGAATTGCTCAAGATTTCATCGATGTAGAAGATGGAACTGGAACAATTAGAGTTACCTTTGCTAAGGTTACTTCTCCTAAGAATAATTGTATTCATAGGATTGGTATTACTCCTGATGTAGAATGTGGATATGTATCTCAATATGAAGATATTTATCGTAAATATATAACTGGAGGAGAAGAAGGTAATTACAAGGATAATTACGACTTAGTCGTTCAAAAAATTAATGCATGTTTAGGCACTACATATAGCGATTTTAATAGTGCAGTTCAAGGTTATCAAAAGGCTAAAAAATTAGACGAAACAAGTATTTTTGATGAAGATACCGCTGATGCATTACAGGATGATTTATACGATATATTTGTGAAGGGAACTAACGAAGATTATTTGATTGATTACTCATTATTATCTTCTTATATTCCAGGAGCAAAAGACAATGATTCCTTTACTCCTTTACAAAGAAAAATGGTAAAAAAACAAATTTCAAAGGTGTTAGATGAAGAATGTGCCACTTTTGATATCGCAGTTAATAAATTTCAAGAAAAGTATGATTTATCTAAAAAATCGGGTATTTTTGATAATGAGACATCTTATTATTTATCTGGTAAAATTTATGATATTCTCTTGGATAATGAGCAAAAAGTAGTAGAAGAGACAAAGTGATTATGGAGCAAAGAAATTTTAAATTAGTAGCACCTTTTAAACCGACAGGTGATCAACCTACGGCGATAAAAGAACTAGTTCAAGGCGTGAAAGAAAACAAGAAATTTCAAGTTCTTTTAGGTGCGACTGGAACAGGTAAAACTTTTACAATTGGTAATGTTATAGAACAGATTAATAAACCAACTTTAGTACTAGTTCACAATAAGACTTTAGCGGGTCAATTGTATGGTGAATTTAAAGAACTCTTTCCAGAAAATAGAGTGGAATTTTTTGTTTCCAATTTCGATTTTTATCAACCGGAAGCTTATCTGCCTTCATCTGATACATATATTGAAAAGAATGCACAGATGAATGAAGAGATTGAAATTATGAGAAGTTCTGCGATTAATGCTGTACTAAATAGAAGCGATACTATTGTAGTAGCTTCTGTTGCTTCGATTTATGGATTATCAGATCCAGATGAATATCGAAGAATGGTATTTGTCTTAAAAGTAGGAGATGAAATTGATCGAAAAAAAGTTGGTTTACAATTAATAGCTAGTCAATATGTAAGAAAT
>JALFBO010000066.1 GCA_022772105.1 Erysipelotrichaceae bacterium
TGAAATTTATGAGCAAATGAAGAATGATATTTATAAAGAAAGTCTTAAAAAGAACAAATATTCTAAAAATTTTATAAATAGATTTGCTGATAAATATAACTTAGGTATCGCTTTTGATTCATTTTTTTCTGGATTTGATAAAGTGCTTGAAAGTTTGTGTGGATACGATGATGAAGATTCTTCCTATATGTTTGAAGATGATGAATATTCATACGAATACCACGAAGATGAAGATGACGACGATAATGAATAAATAATTTATATAAAAAAATTATAACCTTTTAAAACAAAAAATCCGAGCATTACAGCTTGGATTTTATGCTTTTTTCGTGGTATAAGCAAAGAATTCATATACGTCTTCTTCTTTTTCAAAACGGGCGATTAAAGCATCATCACCTAAAACATCTTCTAAACCCTTTGGCACCTCTTGATGGAACAAGACATTTGGAAAATATTTATTTTTTATATCTTCTACAGAATGGACATAATGCGAATTCTTTCTTCTTCCAATATAAGCGGAGAATTGGCGATGTAAGGGAATAATCTCTTCTTTGATAAGATCTGCCATCGCACGAGCATAAACTTCATAAGAGGAGATAGAAGTTGCGTAGTTAATAACCTCAACTGTATATCCTCCTGGAGCACGCATATTAGCTTCCATAACTAAAGGATCACCTTTTTTACCTAAACCTTCCTTATCTTCACTCATTCTTAAAAATTCAATATGGAAATAACGATATTTTGCATCCATTGTTTTTAATATTGAGGTACCAATTTCACGTAAATCAGAAGGAACATTATTTGAACCATAATAATAAATATCAACATCATGGTCGTTGACGCAATCGAAATGATCGGGGAATACTTCTGAGGAACAATAAATTACATTTCCATCTTTGGAAGTGATTCCATCAAATGTCACTAATTCACCATTAATAAACTCTTCTATTAAATATTTTTCTTGTACTACATTGATATGGAAGAATTCTTTTAATTCTTCTTCATTATTGATGCGGTATGTAGAATGACCTCCTACTCCTGAATCTGGTTTAATAATTAAAGGATAAGATACGATTTGAGCGAATTCCTTAGCTTTTTCAAAAGTAGATAGAACGGTATAACGGGCAAACTTAGCACCAGCTTTTTTAAAATATTCTTTTTCTAATGATTTAGATTTATACATTTCAATTTCATCTTCACCTTTTCCGGTGGTGACGTGAAATTTACTTCTAAGATGAGCATCAAGTCCTAACCAGAATTCGTTGTTTGATTCGATAAAATCAATAACTCCGTGACGAGAAATCAATTCTTCAACCGCTTGTTCTACTCTTTTTGTATCCATTAAGTTAGGAAGATAGTAATACTCAGATAGTGAAGAAAGTAGACGTGGCTCAAGTTCAAAATAAGGAGTATCGCCAAGTCCTATCACATTAAATCCTACATTCTTTAAAGCTTCTGTAAAATGAAAGTAAGAACGAGGAAAATTGCAAGATATAAATAAAAAATTTTTCATTTGTTTTCACCTGAAGCCATTATAGCGGAATTTCTATGATTTTCATTATTTTTATGTTATAAAAGCGCTTAACTAGATATTATTTTATATATTTCTTTATAATAAACTTAAGTTGATTATAAAAACTTATCGATATAAAATTATATTATGAAATATGAGGTATTTGTGATGAAGCGAAAAGAAAAATTATCATTAAGAAAAGATTTGTTAAGTAAATATTATGAAATAGATAACAAAACCGCGAAAGTAAAATTATATTATGATACTTTTAGTGAATTGATCAATCAAAATTTTGGAGATGAAAAAGTTGAACTTATTAATACATCTTTGTTTGAGGATATTCAAAATGCTATAGAATATTTACCTCTAAGTTATAATATCGACATTGATATTTTTATTAAAGATTTTGGATCATATTCCATTGAAGAATCATCGCGAATTATTAAAGAAAATATTCTTATGAAAGGATATATTTTCGGGGTCGAAAGATATAGAACAATAAGAAAAGGTTTAGCCTTAGCTTTAAGTGGCGTTGTTCTTCTTGTTGCTTCATATTTTTGTTCATCGATGGAATGGCCATCAATTATATATGATATTATAAATATAACTGGTACTCTTTTTATTTGGGATGCTTGTGAAGAAATTCTTATCGAGAATAATGGGAAGAAAAGAGAACTAAGAAGATATGTAAAAAAAGTGAAAAATATTACATTACATAAAATGGATTGATTGATGGTGAAAAGTGATGAAAAAAAAGAAGTGGTGTAAAGTAAGACATAAATTTTGGTTTACGATTATGAGACCAATATTTTCGTTTTTGTTTTGGAAAAAATATGGATACAAAGCAGAAAACTACAAATTAGATAGGAAACAAAATTATCTTATTATCTGTAATCATTCTTGCTCCTTAGATCCTTTTATGCTTGGAAAATCTTTCTTTCGACCTATTTATTTTGTAGCGTCAGATGATTTATTAAAAAATGGTTTTATATCTAAAATTATGAAACATACAGTTGCTCCCATTCCAATTAGAAAAGGAACGATGGATATAAGTTCTATTAGAAATTGTATATCTATTGCAAAAGAAGGGGGAACAATTGGTATCTTCCCAGAAGGAAATAGAACTTATTCAGGTGAAATATCATATTTAGGAATTAATTTAGTTAAATTTATTAGAAAGCTTGATTTACCATTAATTATTTATCATATCGATGGAGGATATGGACTTGATCCTAGATGGGGAAAAAAATCTCGTCGAGGTAAAGGAAGTAGAGGATACGTTCAAAGATTGTTATCTAAAGAAGAACTATGTTCTTTGAAGGACGAAGAATTACTTAAAATCATTAACACTAATTTATCACAAGAAATTTCTCCTTCTTTACGCTTTAAATCAAAGGAAAAGGCGGAATACTTAGAAAGAGTTTTATTTGTATGTCCTAAATGTCATGCTTTAGAAACATTAGTAAGTGAGAAAAACGCTATTAAGTGTAAATGTTGTTCCCTAGAGGCAACTTACGAAGAAGATTTATCTTTTTCTTCAAATGAGCCATCCTTTAAGTTTAAAAAAGTTAGCGAATGGATGAATTATCAAAAAGAATATTTAAAAGATTTAGATATTGAAGAAAACAAAGTACTCCTTGGTGATGAAAAAGTTACTTTGATTAGTTGTTTAGAGGGTAAAGAAAAAGAAGTGGAATTAGTTGGTAAATTACAAATGAATTCTAAAAGTTTTATTATAAAGGGAGAAAAGGA
Organism: Erysipelotrichaceae bacterium; assembly: GCA_022772105.1. Taxonomy (GTDB): domain Bacteria; phylum Bacillota_I; class Bacilli_A; order RFN20; family CAG-449; genus UBA3210. Next base: position 3,266 of record JALFBO010000066.1, read on the forward strand.
AATACAGTTCTTTTTTAAAGATATTAAACAAGTAGAAAATCAAGGAAAACATAAATTGTTATTTTATATAGGAAAAGATTATTATGAGTTTAAAGGGGGAGAAAGATTCTCTTCTTATAAATATTATTTGATGTTTAATCGCATCAATAATACTCTTGAAAATACATTATAGGAGGAATTATGTGGCATACTAAACATCATGATTTTGCAAATAGAATTATTAAGCCTATTTTAAGATTATATTCATTTAAAAAGAATCATTTTAAAAGCAAAGTATATAAGCTAGATAAAAATAAATCATATATCATCCTTGCTAATCACCAAACTACCTGGGACCCAATTTTACTTTATTGTTCGTTTAAAAACATTATTTATCCTGTGATGGCCAAAGATTTTATACCAGTCAAATATCGCAAATTGATATATAAATATTTAGGGCCAGTTTTAAAAGCAAAAACTTTAAAGGACTTACAAGCAGTAAAAAATATGCTACAAGTAGTAAAAGAAGGAAATAATCTTTATCTTTATCCAGAAGGAAATAGAACATATTCAGGTGAATTATGTTATTTTTCTGATGCGACGATTAAATTTATCAAAAAAGCAAAATGTGATGTTGTTTATTATAATTTTAAAGGAGGATATGGAGTTGATCCTAGATGGGGTACCTCAATAAGAAAAGGAAAATTTGAAGGAGAAATCCGTTCTATCTTACCTTTTGAAGAAATTGAAAAAATGAGCATAGAAGAATTGCTTGCCCATACTAAAAAAGAATTAAGTGTAGTGGAAGCTCCTTCAGAAAATGAATATAAATCTAGTAAAAGAGCTGAGGCTCTAGAAAGAACATTGTATCGTTGCCCTATTTGTAAGAATATATCTAAACTTCATTCTCAGGGTAATTATTTGTCATGTGAATGTGGACTTAAAGTTGAATATACATCAAAACTAACTTTTAATTGCTCTGATCCAAGATTTAAATATAAGACAGTTAATGATTGGTTTGTCGATCAAGAAAAGTGGATAAGATCATATGAGTATCAAGGAAGTGATCCTATCTTTGAAGATGAAAATATTATCCTTCATAAAATTTTTATCGATCATAACGAAGAAGTAACAAGAGGTAAATTATCATTGTATGAAGATTATTTATTAATCGGTGAAAAGCGATTTGATTTTTCATCTATTATTGAAATGACCGTATCGTCTAAACAAACACTCATCTTCTATGTTGATGATATTTCTTATCGTTTATCAAGTGATATAGTAGGCGTTAATTTTATAAAATATATGCAAATGTATTATCATTTAAATAATAAAAAATTAGGCTTTGCTGATGATTTCCTAGGTATCTAGATGGATTCTTTTTGTTGTTGAGGTTCGATAAAGTAAAGTACCTAGCTCTTCAGAAAGTGGTTCTATTGGAATATTTGGATTATTAAAATAATGTTGAATGACACCAAAGAAGCCATTGAACAGGTATTCAAAACGAATTTCATCATCAATATTTTTTACATGAGCCACTTGCCTTAAACCTAATTTTAAAGTTTTAGCAAGATGAGACATATAAAATTCTAAATCTGGGTCATTATTAATAATTTTATAGAACTCTATTTCTTTATTTAGCGCTTCAATGATTAATTTTGCACAAGTGATATAAGAGGATAAAGGTAATTCTTCTAAGTTATTAGATATTCTACTTAAAACAGAAAAGAAGTATTTTGATTGTTTTAAAATTACTTCATTTACTAAAGAAGAAACTAAATCATCCTTTGATGAGTAATGAAGATAAAAGGTATTGCGATTGATTGAAGCTAAGGAAGCAATATCTTTTACGCTTACTTTAGCATAATTCTTTTCTTTTAAAAGTTCTAAAAAAGCATTTTTGATATATTCTTTCGTTTTAATTACTCGTAAATCTTCGCTCATAGTGCCTCCTCAAATCGACAAAAGTGTATAATATGCGACACCTGTCTACAAAATGTTGTGTCTAGATTGTATCACTTTTGCTAAAATTATCATAGTAATTATTTTACTGTTTTATTCTATGGGAGGCTTTTATGAAAAAATTTGCAGTAATTGGAGATTCTACTTGTGATCTTCGTCAAGATACTAGAGAACAACTTGGTATTGATTACTTTATGATGAATGTCGTTTTTAACGATTTAGAAAAAAAGGCTGATTTAGATTGGAAAGAATATAGCGCTAAAGAATTGTACGATAATATGAGAAATAAACAAAGAGTCAAAACAACGCAAGTTCCAATGGAAGAATTTGTTCGTGTCTTTGAAAAGCACTTAAGTGAAGGAGAAGATGTTGTTTATATCTCTTGTTCTTCCGCTTTATCAGGATCCATTAACGTTGCATCAGCAGCCGTTGAAGAATTAAAGGAAAAATATAAAGATGCGAAAATCGTTTTGTTTGATTCTAAAATATCTTGTTTAGGTCAAGGAATGATGCTTATTGAAGCAGCGACTATGAGAAATAATGGCGCAACTATTGAAGAAGTTGAAAAACGTCTTGTAGAAATGAGAGATAATATCAATCAATTCTGCGTGCCTGAATCTTTATTATATTTAAAAAATGCGGGTCGAGTAAAAGCTTCTACAGCATTCTTTGGTAACTTAATTGGTATTAAACCAATTTTGGTTTCTTCTTTAGAGGGAGAAAATGTTGCAATTGAAAAAGTTAAAGGAAGAAAATCTTCTCTTAATCGTATTGTTGAATTAGCATCTAACGCAATAGCTAATCCAAAAGACAGCGTCGTTTATGTGGCACATTCTGATTGTGAAGAAGATGCAAACTATGTCGTTAATTTAATTAAAGAAAAAATTCAACCAAAAGATGTGTATGTAAATATTTTAGGTCCAATCATTGGCGCATCTGTTGGCCCTGGTACAGTAGCAATTTATGTAGAGGGAGCTAAAAAAACTATCTAACTAGACGAGAAAGGATTTTATTAAATGGATTCAAGTTATATTGATGGACAACTATTAAAGAAATTTGTTATTAACGGTTGTCAAAATCTTGGTTGCCACCAAGAAGAAATTGATGCACTTAATGTTTTCCCGGTTCCAGATGGTGACACTGGCAGTAACATGCATATGACTATTGAAGGAGGAGCGCAAGCTATAAAAGATAGCGAGGAAACCGATATAGGCGCAGCTAGTAAACTTATTGCTCGAGCGATGACTTTATCAGCTCGTGGTAATTCAGGGGTTATTCTATCACAATTTTTTAAAGGATTATCTTTAGGACTTGAAGGAAAAAATCAAGTTTCCCCAAAAGAATTTTGCGATGCTTTTATCTCAGGAGTTAATCAATCATATAAAGTTGTAAAAAATCCTGTAGAGGGTACAATCCTTACCGTAATGAGAGAAGCATCTAATAAAACAGCTGCTTTGATGAAGGAAGATTCATCAATTAATGAATTCTTCCAATATTTTTTAAAAGAAGCTAATGAATCTCTTGAAAGAACTCCAGAACTTCTTCAATGTTTAAAAGAAGCAGGTGTGATCGATTCAGGAGGTGCGGGTTATGTTAAAATCATTGAAGGAATGGCAATGGTTTTAGATGGAAATATATTATCGTATGTAAATAATAATCAACCATCTAAAGATAATCATATTAATACTACATTCAATGCTGATTCAGTACTTGAGTATGGATATTGCACAGAATTTATTCTTCAATTACAAAATAGTAAAGTTGATACTAAGAATTTTGATATTCAAGTTATTAATTCTTATTTAGAAACAATAGGAAATTCTATTGTATCTTTCAAAGATGATGATGTTATTAAGGTCCATGTTCATACTATGGTACCTGGTCAAGTTCTTGCTCAAATGCAACAATATGGGGAATTTATCACAGTAAAAATTGAAAATATGTCGGTACAACATTCCCAAAGTAAAGAAAACGTACCTCAAGTTAAAATCGAAAAGAAAGAGCATAAGAAATATGCAGTAGTTGCTGTTTCTTCAGGAGAAGGAATAAGTGAATTATTTACTCAATTAGGTGCAGACGCCTTAGTATCAGGGGGCCAAACAATGAATCCATCAGCTGAATCATTTATTGAAGCTTTTTCATCTCTTGATGCAGAAAATATCTATGTTTTTCCAAATAATTCCAATATAATTTTAACAGCAAAACAAGCTGCGAAAATGTATAAAAAAGCGAAAGTATATGTAGTCGAATCAAAGACTATCGCTGAATGTTATGGAGCTTTATCTATGCTTGACTATTCTAGCGATGATGCTGATGAAATTTATAATTACTTCCAAGAACAAGCTTCTTTAATAATAAGCGGACAAGTTACTTATTCAATTAGAGATTCATTTATAAATGGTATTAACATTAAAAAAGGAGATTATATTTCTATTTATAATCATAACATTGTTGCTGCTTCTAAAACAAAAATTGATGCAGTTATGGCTTTCTTAAATTCAGTTGAAGGAATTGAAGATATGGAAGTTTGTACCCTTATTGTTGGAAAAGATGTTAGTGTTGAGGAACAAGAAGAAGCCATTAGATTAATAAGGGAAACATACCCAAATATGGAAGTTGGAATCATTGAAGGAAAACAAGAAGTTTATTCTTTCATTATTTCTTTATAAAAATTATGAGTATATTTGATCAATTCATTTATACTCTTTTTTATTTTTGTTATAAAATGTTCTTGGTGGTTATTTATGGAAAAAATTGTATCTAATGAAGTGATGAGACAGGCCGATAAGCAAACTATCGAACAAGGAACTTCTTCTTTGACTCTTATTGAAAGAGCTGCAAATGCCTTATTTTCTTCTTTTCCATGGCAAGGGAGAATAGGAATAGTATGTGGTAAAGGGAACAATGGAGGAGATGGAATAACTTTAAGTATTTTGCTTAAAGAAAATGATTTTGATGTTAGCCTTATATTGATTGATGAAAATATATCTAGCGATAGTCGTTATTATTTTCAAAAAGCTAAAGAAAAGGGAATTCCAATATTTTATTTTTCTTTAGATATGCCTTTTGATTACGATATTATTGTCGATGCAATATTTGGTACAGGATTTAAAGGAAAAGTGGAAGGAAAATATCTACAAGCGATTGAAAAAATTAATGCTTCTTTAGGCACTACTATATCAATAGATATAAATTCGGGTTTAAATGGAGATAATGGTATGGGAGATAGCATTGTAAATTCTGATATTACTATCGCTATCGGTTCATTT
>JALFBO010000010.1 GCA_022772105.1 Erysipelotrichaceae bacterium
TTAGTCATACGTAAAGTAGAGGAATCATGAAATACAACTAGTTCGTTATCTTTTGTTAAGTGAACGTCAAGTTCAATTGCCATTTTAGCGTTTAACGCATTTTTAAAAGCTTTTATACCATTTTCACTATCGTTTGAATTATGAAGTCCTCGATGACATATTCCTTGTAAAATCAAAGGATGTGTCAAAGACTTATATTTATTTTTTTTCATTTTTAGTCCTCTTGATCAAAAGCTTCTAGTCCCTTTGCTATTTTGGTTTTTCTAGTTTTAACATTAGCAACAAACATAAAGGTAACAAGGGAAATTATTAAGCAAGTAGAAGCATATACTGGTAGATAGCCAAAATCAATTGATGGAAGTAACATAAGTGAACCTAAAGCAATTGGAGTAATAGTTTGCGCAGCCATTGATGAAGCATAATAATAACCAGTGAACCTTCCGATTGATTTATGACTACATAATTCAACAACCATTGGGAATGAATTGACGTGAACTAAAGACATTCCAAGTCCTTTAAAGAACCAAATGATATATATTGCAACAGGGAATTTTCCTCCTCCTGCTGCATCTTTTAAAATAGTAAAAGTTAGAATTAACCAGACTATATAAGAAAATAATGATAGTGATAATCCTGATACAACGGTATATTTTCTTCCTATCTTAGAAGCAATTATTCCTCCAAGAGCAAAACCAAGAACAGAGCCTAAACCACCGATAAGTGTGTTGACAGCATTTGATGAAGTCGCAGCTTTTAGATGATATACGGTATAGTTACCCATGAAAGTACCAATACCATTATCCGCCATAAACCAAAAGAATTCGGCAACAAGAATAAAGATTAACATACGTCTATTTCGTGCACTTAATTTATCGGAAGAACTTACTTTATCTTCAATCTCAGCGAATTGTTCGCCTCTTTCTAAGTCATCTTTAACTTCTTCTAGCACTTTGTGTTCGTTTATTGATAAACATAATACTACTGCAGAGATCACCATTAATGTAGAGGCAACTAAGAAAGGTCCTTCTACTGCCCATATATTGTTGAATAACCATGGATGTTTAGATGTGGTTCCTAAATAATCAGAAAGGACAAATATCATACCAACTATAGTGGCAAAAGCACCACCTATATATCCCATAATGTTAATGATACCATTAGCTTTACTTCTTAGTGGTTTTGGTGTCATGTCAGGCATTAATGCAACTGCAGGGTTTCGATACATCATCATAGTGCAAACTACAATAGCCATTAGGATAATTGTTCCAACCATGTTATTGTAATGGAAAAATACAGGAATAAAAGGAAAAGCGATGGCTGAAACTAATGTACCTCCAATAATATAAGGCATACGCTTTCCAAGACGTGTATGTGTTTTATCAGATAAGTGACCAAATAGCGGCAGTAAAACTAAAGCGGCTAGATTGTCTAAAGCCATCATGATGCCCACTAAATATTGAACTTGTTTTTCATTTACTGGTGCATCACCATAAATTGCATCTTTAAATAATTCAGTTAAGAAGGTAGGACACCAAGTGTCATACACTTGCCATAATAAGCAAATACCAAAAAACGCAAACCCAATAATTAAGGTTCGCTTATAATTCAGTTTAAATTGTGAAGATTGTTGAACGTTGTTTTCCATTTATTTTTCCCCTTGGTAATCTTTGTGTAAATAAATTATACAAGAAAAAAGAAGAAAGCGAAAGATAGAAAAAAAGTAAAGAGTTCATTTTACAAACTCTTTACTAGTAGTATAGATTATATAGAGAATAATTTTTTGATTAAAGAAGGAAGTTCATCAAATGAGGAAACAAAATATTCGTCTTCTTCTATTTGACCAAAACCATATGCAGCATGAATAAATTTTTGTTGTGCTTTTTGTGTTTCTTCTTTATCTTTTAAAGTATCACCAACATATATCAAATCATCAACATGCTCTCTTTCCTTTAAATACAATATATTTTTCCATTTTGGAAGGGAAGTATCTCCTGCTTGGACGAAGCCCTCGAAATACTCTTCCATATGACAAGAAGCAATGAAGTTTTCAATATATCCTTTATCAGCATTGCTTACAATATATAAATGATAATCTTTTTTTAGTTGACCTAATACTTCTTTAACATGAGGGTATAAGGTGCCTGGATGGTCTCTTAAATAAACAAGTTCATAATCATAACATAATTTAAATAGAGCTAAGCCTTCTTCTATAGTTTTATCTTTAAAAGCTAGAAGACAAGTTTCTTCTGGAGTTAACCCCATATATGATTTGATTTGTTTTAAATCAAATCGATAAGGTTGACCAGCTTTTTCCATAGCGATATTATAAGCTTCTTTAAGTGAAGGTAAAGCATCCCATAATGTTCCATCTAAATCAAAGAATATGGCTCTTTTAATATTTTCTTTCATAAATAATTTCCTTTAACATATCTCTAATTATACATATATTTAAGATATGACAAAAATATTTTTTTCTTATTTTTTCAATACCTTAGAGATAGTCTCTAATAATTG
>JALFBO010000110.1 GCA_022772105.1 Erysipelotrichaceae bacterium
ATTAAAAATATAGCAATAGAAGGAAGAACAACTATTTTAATGAATGTAGATAAAATTAAGGAGATTATAAGCAACAAGATATAAGATATCATTAATATTCCTAGTACTAAAATAAAGCTTTTTATAATAGTTCTAAATATATCATCTTTTTCCTTCTTATAGAAAATATTTTCTATTCTATCAATTTCTTTGTTTTTTAGGTTCTTTTGAACCACTAATGAGGCTAAAGATACTTCCATTACTATTGTTGAAACGATTAATAAAATAAAACTAAAGTCTATAATTTTGGCAAATGGAGTAAGATATTTATTAATTTGCATTATTTTTGAATTTATTTCTAATGTTCCCTTTTTATTGATTTTATCTATTTGATCTGCAGTAACATTATTATTAAATTGATAAATGCAACCATTACAATGTGAATTACTCACTTCTTTCAATAATAGTGAGTATAATGAAAAACTCATATACATATGATTGTTGAAATTATCCGAATCACTTTTTTCATATACCCCTTTAATAGGAATAATTAATTCTACGATATTGTCTACTTCTTCATTATAATATGTATATTTATATGTCCAATCATATGCATTTTGATATTTCTCATATAAATCATAACTGATATATATTCCTTCTTCATTATCAGACTCAAGAATAATTTTTGCTTTATCCTCATGATAAAAATTAATAAAACTAGATAGATTATCGCAAACAACGTATTCTATAGAACGTTTAATTACAGAGGTGACATTATTCGCAGGAAAATCTAATTCAATTGTATTTAATAGAAATGGATAATATTCTTCCACATTATTGTTTGTGATAGAGGAATAGTAAGAAGCTTTTTTCTTACACTCGTCAATATAGGAAGTTTTATTATCATCTTCAGTTTCAAATAATTCGAATATTTCGTTATCGTTAATGAAAGAATATTTGTTGGCGATTCCGTTTTTAAACGAGCTTATAGTCAATAATAAAATACCTGTTAAAAGAAGAAGTGAAAAAAATTGAAATACAAATGTTTTAAAAATTTTTTCAGGATATCCCACAAACTTACTTATCATTTTCAATCTTCTCATTTCTTATATAAAATAATTTATTAAAATAATTATCAAAATCATTACTATGAGTAACCATAACGATAGTTTGATTATATTTTTCAACAACTTCTTTTAATTTATTCATTACTTTTATGGAATTAGCAGGATCTAATGAACCAGTAGGTTCATCACATAATATTAGTTTTCTCTTCGTCATAATTGCTCTTGCAATAGCCACTCTTTGGGCTTCTCCTCCAGACAATTTATCAGGATATCGATGTATCAAATCTTCAATTGATAATAAATTAACGATTTCTTGAAAGAATGATTCATCCCACTTTTCTTTTGCGTTTTTTAAAGGCATCAGTATATTATCTTTAATATTTAAATATGGGATCAAATAAGGCTTTTGAAAAATGTAAGCAATATTATTTTGCCTTATTTTTTCCAAATTTTTTTTAGTGACTAGTTGCCCTTCAAAATAATATTCACCATCGAATGTTTCTAATAATCCAAGTATAGATAATAAAGTCGATTTACCAGATCCAGACGGTCCTTTAATGCCTATAAAATCACCTTTTTCTACTTCTATTTGAGCATCAGTAAAAATAACTTTATCATATGATTTGTTTTTTATTATCAAATTAATCATCATATTCCCTCCATGCATCTTGATTAGATATCTTGGATATTTCTGTCCTTGTTGTTACGTATATAGTAATTATGCTGAGTAACAAATTAATTACTAATGCAATAAGCAATAAACTATAAAAATTCCTCATAAATATCAAAAAAGTAATTAAGATTGAAATGGTACTACCAACTGCAGCTACTAGAAAAATTGGAACACATATCGATTTAAGTAATTCATTTTTCTTCTTATAATATATGTAATTTATCAAGATATCATCTTTTCGTTGCATTATAAAATATCTATAAAATTGCACTAGAACCATTGATACGAAAATAAGAGGAATTAAGGATACTATAACAAATAATTTCATTTGCAGTTCACGTGCTGAAGAAGTATTGGATGATAAATAGGAACCCTCGCCAACTATGGTTTCATCCGAAATATCATTAAAAATGGAACTATTTTTAAGTTTTTCTGAAGCTGTATTATATATTGCATAATTAGGTGATTCAATATCATCAACTAAACAAATATATGGACAATCTACTTCTAAAGCGATAAACAAGTTATTAAGCGTATATTTATCAAAATAATTTTCATATTTAATTGTTGAAGATATGTTATTTACATTATTTGTGTATAAAATATTTTTTTCTAATGTGACTTTGTTAAACTTAAATAAATAAACAAAAGTATCATCAATAAGAACCGGTAGCCCTTTATAATAAGCTTCTTTATTTAAATATAATATTTCTCTTGGTTTATCATCTATTTCGACATAATCAAAATAATATTCGCTTCTTAAATTATTTTCTTCCGTAGAATAATATTTACTTACTTGCTCTACTCCTTTAACAACATAAACATTTTTATTATCAAGAGATTTAGATAAACTAATTAATGGAGTTATTTGCGAGCAATAGAAAAATATTATTCCAAATATTAATAAACTTAATGATATATTAATCAAATTAAATGATAAAAAGGAAAATTTGTTAGTTCTTATTGATTTAAAAAAATGCATTTTTTTTAATACTCCTTAAGTATATTTAACTTATAAATTCCCGTTGATGTATCACCAAAAGTATTATCATTGTAGCAAAATGTAGTTACATCGGCAATATAATAACGATAAATATAATTTTCTTTAACTGTACTATTAAGTTTGTTCCACTTTCCAAATAAACCTTGTTCTTCTATATACGATGACTTAACTTCACATTCTAAAGAACATGAAACACGAGAAAGTGAAAAAGTTTTTTTGTCAGAAGGAATAACATTGGTATTAATTTGACTAGTTATCTTATATGTTTTTTCAAATGTTTTTCCATAAAAAGTTTGAATTGCAAATTCGTATTCCTTAGTTTCATTAGTATTTGTTCCAACTGTTGCAATAGAAGTTTCAAATAATAATAAAAAAAGATGTTATATTGGAAATTAATTTTATTATCCAAATAACATCATATTTTTATCATAAACTTTATCTTAACTGTTTATCGATTAAGGCTGTAACATCGTCTTTTGATATTTTTAAAGATAGAGACAATTCATCAATCAATCTATTATTAGCATTTTCAAATGTATCTTGATCGATAACTCCTATGAAACGATTGTTTTTAAGCTTTTCTTCACGTAAGATGTATAACTTCTTAGCTAAAAATGCAATATCATAAATATTACCAGTTGTTAATAGTCGCGCAAATTCATCTCTACGCGATTTAGAATCAACAACAAGATCATTATCAATGCCTTTCATATATTCAATTAGTTTATTAGCTTCTTGTTCGCTCATAATATTTCTAATAATATCATTTTCGTTAGTGTATGGAACATAAATAGTAAGCTTATTATCTTTTGATGGCGTGACTTTATAATATTTTCTATTAGCTATCGTAACAATATCCATGATTTCACAAATTCCATGTACTTTATGAACTACGTATTCTCCTATTTGAAACATATATCACCTTTTGTGCCATGTTATTGTTTGGCAGAGCCTTTCTTACTTTCATATTATATCAAATGCAACAAAAAAAATCAAGTTTAAAACTTTTCGCGGTTTTATACTATATATAAGGGATATTTGATAATGTATATAATAAATATATGTTTAAATTTACAAAATTTTTTAAAGAATTTTACAAATAATTAAACTTCTTTCTTTCCTTTTATTCTAGGAAGGAGATATTATTTTTATATTTTTCACAATCTTTTCTTTGATTATTCTTCCTTCTTTTGACAAGTAATAAATTCTTATATATCCTTCGTCTTTATATACAATATATTTCTTTATGCCAACTTCTTTAATAGGAACAAACATACCTATATCTTCATTACTTTCAATATTTACATCTATTAAATTATTTATTCCTTTTTTGAGAAATAATACATAGCGATAAGAAGAAAAGTAACTTTCATATTTTTGTTTATGAAAAAAGAAATCATCTCCATAATTAAATGTGACGCAAATTAAGGTGGTATCATTTTTTTTGCTAGCAGTTACTAAGGTTCTTTTTGCTTTTTTGGTATATCCAGTTTTACCGCTTATACAATATTTATAATCAAATAGTAATCTATTTTTATTTTTCCACATCCCTTTTGTAGGTGTTTTATAGTATTTTGTAGAAGATATTTGCACAAACATTTCATTGCTAAGTGCATATTTCATCAATAATGCCACATCGTAAGGAGTAGAATAATTCCCTTCATCGTATATATCTAGACCAGTTGGATTATTAAAAGTAGTATTCAACATTCCTATTTCTTGTGCTTTTTGATTCATTAGTGATACAAATTCATCGACTGAGCCACTTATTTCTTGGGCAAGAAGAACAGCCGCGTCATTTCCACTTCTTAATAATAGACCATATATTAAATCAATATAGGTAATGGTACTACCTCTTTCTAAATAAAGGGAAGAACCTTCGATAGTATTAACAATATCATTAACCGTAATTACTCTAAAATAAAGTTCTTCATATTCTAAAGCAAGAAGAGAAGTCATGATTTTAGTAATAGAAGCAATTGATCTTCTTTGATGATAACGATTACCCTCTAAAATTTCTCCTCCTTGATCCATAACTATATAGTTAGAAGGATATGAAGTAACTTCATTACTTTTGGTATAAGGAAAAAGATTAATAAAAAAGATAATAAATAAACTTACAATTATTTTCATACTAAACTATATGAGAATGATTGTTATTTAATAACAAGAGATGTAATTTATTTATTATTAGTGCTGAAGAAAAAAATATTATTTATTGATTTGCAATAAAAATATAATGCAATAAGATTTACAACACTAGATGCAATTTGTAAAGTGCTAGATGTACAACCTGGCGATATACTTGAATATGTGGAAGATGAAGAAGCAAAATAATGCTTCTTTTTTTTCAAAGAAAAAGAATGTAATCTTCTTCGCGGCAGTTATGAGGACTATAGGAAGATTACATTCTTATAAACATGTTTTATTCTTCGTTAAATAAAGGAGTTGACATATATCTATCTCCTCCATCTGGAAGAATTACTACAATGTTTTTACCTTCATATTCTTTTCTTTGTGCAATTTCAAGAGCAGCTTTAAAAGCAGCACCAGAAGAAATACCTACAAGTATTCCTTCATTATGAGATAACTTTCTACTATAAGCGAAAGCATCTTCATTTTCAACTGTTATCACTTCATCAAGAATACTTCTATCTAAGGTATCAGGAACAAAGCCAGCACCGATTCCTTGAATCTTATGAGGACCGCTTTGGCCTTTAGTTAATACAGGAGAAGAAGCAGGTTCAACACCAATAATTTTTAAGTTAGGATTTTTTTCTTTTAAAAATTTTCCAGCACCGCTGATGGTACCTCCTGTGCCAATACCTCCTACAAGAACATCGACTTTTCCTTCTAAATCGTTATAAATTTCAGGACCAGTTGTTTTGTAATGAGCTAATGGATTACTTGGATTATTAAATTGTCCTGGAATGAATGCGTTTGGATTTTCTTCTTTGAGTTCGTTAGCTTTTTCAATAGCGCCTTTCATACCTTTAGTGCCATCTGATAAAACCACTTTTGCGCCATATGCTTTCATTAGATTTCTTCTTTCAACAGACATTGTATCAGGCATAACAATAACAGCTTTATATCCTTTTGAAGTAGCAATTGCTGCAAGTCCAATTCCGGTATTTCCAGATGTTGGTTCAATAATTAAAGTATCTTTGTTAATAAGTCCTTTTTGTTCTGCGTCTTCAATCATTGATTTAGCAATTCTATCTTTTACTGATCCTGTTGGATTAAAATATTCCACTTTTGCAAAAATATTTGCTTTTGTATTATTACTTTTATTGATTTGAACTAATGGAGTATTTCCAACTAGTTCACTAATTGATTTATATATAGCCATTTTAATTTTCTCCTTTTTATTAATTTATTTGTTTGCTTAAATTTTTATAAATTGATTGATAAATCATAATTTATATTATAACATCGAAAATCTAATTTAATATATTTCATAGTATTCCTACCTCTTTACTAGGTATTATATGCTTTTATAAAATAAATTCAATAAAAAAATATATTTTGTGTGAAAAAATTAAAAGACTTAAAAAGTGTGGTGATAATGAAATTTATTTATTGTTATATTCGAATAATTTTATATCGATTTTTTTGTTTCTATGTATACCATTTTTTCTTTATCATTATTTATCAATATTTATAAAAAAAGCTCTTATATTCATTATTTTATCCTATTTATATTTAATATAGATAAAAAATGAATTATAAGAGCTATATTATATAGAATAATTATCGATAGATAATTCATCAACAAAGTCTTGTAAGGATTTAGATGAAAGATATTCTTTTATTATTTTGTAATATCCCTTCCAAAAACCAACAGTTGAACAAATAGAACATCGTGAACAAGAATAGTTTTCATCTACTAAGCATTGAACAGGAGCAAGTGTTCCTTCTGAAGCCACTAAAACATCATAGGCTGTAATTTTTTTTGAGTCTTTAGAAAGACGATAACCTCCATTATTACCACGTAGTGAAACTAATAAACCAGCATGAATCATGGATGAAATAATATGCTCTAAATACTTTATGGATATATTTTCTCTTTTTGAAATATCTTTTATTGTCACAAGCGTTTCTAAAGAACTATATCTTGCAATATCAATCATAGCTCTTAAAGCGTATCTTCCTTTGGTAGAAATCATTTTCACTACTCTCCTTTATTTTTTAATACATCAATGAAAGCTTCTAATTCTTTCCTTGAATGAAATTTAATGGTAATATTTTTTTCTGTTATATTGATTTGACAATTATGTGATGAAGCAAGTTCGGCAACAATATCTTGATACTTATCTGGTTTTTTTAATTTTTTGACAATACGTTCAATCTCTCTTACAGATACTCCGCCATTTATCATTTTATTTAATAATTCTTTTTGTGTAGGTTCATCAAGACCTACAAGAACGCGAGCTTGACCATAGGAAATCTTTTCTTTTTTTAATGCTAATTTCACTTCTTCATCTAAAGTTGCTAAGCGTAGAATATTATTGACTTGAGAAATAGATTGCTTGGAAATTAATGCGATATCGGATCTTTTTACATGATAATCTTTAGTTAATGTTAAGTATGTATAAGTTTTATTTAAAATATTATCATGAAGTTTTTTATGTCCACGTGATAAGACCATAAAAATAGCTAAATTATCGCTTATATCCGCTATAACAACGGGAATCGTGGCTAAGTGCAATTTTTTTGCTACATAGAAACGTTTATATCCAGAAATAACTTCATAATATCCATTCTTACCTTCTCTGACTAAAATAGGATTAACAACACCATTATTTTTGATAGAATCTGTTAAGTCTTTTAATCTTTTATCTGAAAAAAATTGATGAGATGAAAAAGGATTAAAACGAATTTTATCAACAGGAATTGTTTCTCTTCTTTGAGCTTTATAATCTTGTTCAATTGAGGATATGACATCATTATCTTGATATTCATTTATTAAGTCTTTTAAAGATTTTCTGACATTCTTATTCATTAGATAAAATTTCCTTTGCTAAAGAAATATAGGCTTGTGAACCTGTTGCACTTGGTCTAAAGAAAATAATAGGTTTACCTCTTGCTGCAGCTTCAGCTATTGATACATTACGAGGGATTTCGGTGTTAAAAGTTTTTTCTTGGAATAAACCACGTATTTCACTAGTTACTTCGGTAGCTAAACGAACTCGTGCATCATACATAGTCATTAAAAAACCGAGTATTTCTAAATTTTTATTATATTTACTTTGTACTTTAGAAATTGTTGATAAAATTTGAGCTACTGCTTCAAGAGCAAAATATTCACATTGTACTGGAATTAAAACCGAATTGGCAGCACATAGAGCATTAAGGCAAAGAAGACCTAAAGAAGGAGGACAATCAATGATAATATAATCATAAGATTTTGTCAGATTATTCAATGCATTTTTTAATAAATAGAAAGGTTGAGCTACCCCTTGAATATGTGATTCAATCATTGCAAGTTTTAAATTCGCTGGTAATAAATCAATGTTTGGAGTTTGTGTTTTTCTAATTATTTTATTAATATCACCATTTCCAACAAGAATATCCATAATTGTATTTTTTAAAGTGGTTGAGTCTATTCCTACTCCTCGACCACAATTACCTTGTGGATCCATATCAATAAGAAGACAAGTTTTTCCAAAATGAACAAATGCTCCCGCGAGGGATATTGCGGTTGTTGTTTTGCCAACCCCACCTTTTTGGTTAGCGACAGCGATAATTTTTGTCATAACTTCTTTTCCTTTCTATAATGGATGTTTTTTTATTTGCCCATAGTTTCGTGGATATTTACTATTTGTTTTCTTTATTTTTTGTAAGAAAATATTAGTTCTTGCATCTTTACTTGTAGGAAGATGATCACTTATAACTGAATCAAGATTAAAGTCTAAAACTAAGATAGCATTACTTGCTTCTTTTATTTCTTCTAAAGCTATTTTACCTTTTAAAGCGATGAAATGACCATTGATTTTAATTAATTTTGCACAAATTTCTAATAGAATATTTAATTTAGCCACAGCTCGGGCAATAGCAAAATCATATTTTTCTTCATTCTTGATGCAATATGTTTCTCCTCGGTCATTAATAACTTTAACATTATCAAGTTTTAATTCATCAATGACAGTATTTAAAAAATTGCAGCGTTTGTTTAAAGGCTCTAATAAATCAATTTTTAATTTTGGATAGCAAATAGCAAGTACAAGGCCAGGGAAACCCGCTCCTGAGCCTACATCAATACCATATTTATTATCTAAAGGATATTTAAAAGAAAAAAGAAGGCAATCTAAAAAATGTTTTTCATATACTTCTTCTTCTTCGACGATTCCTGTTAAGTTCATCACTTCATTATATTTACATAATAAAAGATAATACTTTTGAAGGTTTTCTTTTTGTGACGAAGATAATATTAGACCATTTTCTTCTAAATATAGATAAAAATCTTCTTTCTTCATTACTTATATACCTTTCTTAATATGTAGTAATAGCATTTCAATATCTGTAGGATTTACTCCTGAAATTCTACTAGCTTGACCGATGGTATGAGGATGAACTAGATCGAGTTTTTGCCTTGCTTCTAACCTAAGTCCATCAAGGGAAGCATAAGAGATACCTTCTGGTATTTTAACTTTTTCTAGTTTAGCCAGTCTTTCTGCATCTTTCTTTTCTTTTTCGATGTATCCTTCATACTTAATCATAACTTCTAATTGCATTTCGCTAGTTTCATCTAATAAAGGAAGACCATCAACAAATTTTTTTAAATCACATAATTTAACATTTGGTCTTTTTAAAATCGAAGAGGCACTTGGACCTCCTTGATATTTTTCATAACCTAAATTATGCATATATGTAACAAAATCTTCTTTCATTCCCATAAATGTAGTGTCCATAATTTGCTTAGCAATTTGTAGATTTTCTTTCTTTTTTAAGAAATCATTATAAACTTCATCACTTACTAATCCAATTTCATGACCGATATCTCTTAAACGTAAATCGGCATTATCATGTCTCATTAATAAACGATATTCAGCACGGGAAGAGAGCAAACGATAAGGTTCTTTCGTTCCTTTTGATACTAAATCATCAATCATAACGCCAATATAAGCTTGATCGCGACGTAAGATTAAAGGCTCTTTTCCTAGAATTTTTAAAGAAGCATTAATACCTGCGATAAGGCCTAATGCCGCAGCTTCTTCATATCCAGAGGTTCCACATATTTGACCTCCGATATATAATCCTGAATATTTCTTTAATTCAAGGGTGTAATCATATTCAAAAGAGGCGATAGCATCATATTCAATAGCGTAAGCATATTTAACGATTTCAGCATGTTCTAATCCTTTTAAGGAATGAACCATTTCTTCTTGAACCTCTTCTGGCATCGAAGTTGAAAAACCTTGTAAATATATTAAATCTGTGTGAATAGATTCAGGCTCGATGAATAATTGGTGACGTGGCTTATCAGCAAAACGAACAATTTTATCTTCAATAGAAGGACAATAACGAGGACCTACTCCTTCAAGAGGATTAAGTTCTCCTTCTTCATTTTCAATTCCTCCAAATCTTCCTGAATCTTGTAAATGATCTCTTATAATTTGATGTGTTTTTTCATTTGTATATGTTAAATAACAAACAATTTGTTTATCGAAAGGAACATATTCTTTGGTCTCATATGAAAATGCTAAATTGCCTTTAGTGCCATATTGAGGCTCTAAAACAGAATAGTCAATAGAAGAAGCTTTGATTCTTTGAGGAGTACCAGTTTTTAATCTGATGATAGAGATACCCATATCTTTTAGATATGGTGATAATCCTAAAGATGGTTCTTCTCCATCAGGACCACCCGTGAAAGCTGTATGTCCACGAATAATCTTACTTTCCATATATGTGCCGGTTGTTAAAATAACAGCCTTGGAAGTTATTTCTTTTTCATTAATTCTAACTCCAAAAACTTCATGATCATTATGTAATAAAGAAGTTACCATTCCTTCAAGGATGGTCAGGTTTTTACAGTTTTGTGCAAATTCTTGCATTGCTTTTGGATAATCTAATTTATCTTCTTGGGCTCTTAAACATTGAACGCCAGGTCCTTTTCCGGTATTGAGCATTTTCATTTGAAGTTGCCCCTTATCCGCGGCTTTGCCCATCATACCACCTAAAGCATCTATTTCTCTAACGACGATACCCTTCGCAGAACCTCCAATAGAAGGATTACAAGGCATATTTGCCATCATTTTTTTGTTTAAAGTGATAAGAAGAGTTGATAAACCCATATGTGCAGAAGCAAAGGCTGCTTCCATACCAGCATGTCCTCCTCCTACTACAATAATATCGTAATCCATATTAACCAACGCTTCCTTCCATATCCATCTTAATAAGTTGATTTAATTCAACAGCATATTCCATTGGTAGTTCTTTAGAGAAAGGCTCGATAAAGCCCATGATTATCATTTGTGTTGCTTCTTTTTCACTTAAACCACGTGACATTAAATAGAATAATTGTTCTTCGTTGATTTTAGAAACGGTAGCTTCATGTTCGAGATATGAAGTATTATTC
Organism: Erysipelotrichaceae bacterium; assembly: GCA_022772105.1. Taxonomy (GTDB): domain Bacteria; phylum Bacillota_I; class Bacilli_A; order RFN20; family CAG-449; genus UBA3210. The sequence goes on from JALFBO010000110.1 coordinate 11,301, forward strand.
TCACAGATATTAGTAGGTATTGTATCAGAGGCAGAAATATCATCAAGAATTAAGGTATCGCATTCAACATGCGATTTAGAAGAGGCAGCATTTTTACTCATAAACACTTTACCACGGTAATTAGCAACACCTCCATGTTTAACGATTGATTTGGAAATGATGGTAGAGGTTGTAGATTCCGCTAGATGGATCATCTTAGCACCAGCATCTTGATATTGACCTTTATCAGCAACAGCAATAGAAATACATGTTCCTTTAGCTCTTGGGCCATTTAAAACGCAAGCAGGATATTTCATATTGACTTGTGAACCGATATTTCCATCAATCCATTCCATTAAACCATCTTCTTCTACTAGCGCTCTTTTAGTTACTAGATTGACGATATTGTTAGACCAGTTTTGAATTGTGGAATAACGGCAGCGTCCACCTTTTTCAATATATATTTCCACTACAGCAGCGTGGAGAGATTCTTTAGAATAAATAGGCGCAGTACAACCTTCAACATAATGTACATCAGCACCTTCATCAACGATGATTAATGTTCTTTCAAATTGTCCAGATTTTTCATTGTTAATTCTAAAATAAGATTGTAATGGTTTTTCTAGTTTAACTCCTTTTGGAACATAGATAAAAGAACCGCCAGACCAAACAGCTCCGTTTAAAGCAGCAAATTTATTGTCTTTATATGGTACTACTTTATTGAAATATTTTTTAAATAATTCAGGACAAGTTTTTAAAGCCATATCGGTAGAAAGGAAAATGACACCTTTATCTTCCACTTCTTTTAGCATATTATGATAAACTACTTCACTTTCGTATTGAGTGGATACACCCGCTAAATACTTTTGTTCAGCTTCAGGAATTCCTAACTTTTGGAAAGTATTCTTAATTGTTTCTGGCACTTTGTCCCAAGATTTTTCTTCTTTATCAGAAGGACGAATAAAATATGTGTAAGAAGAAAAGTCTAAAGAACTTAGATCTGGACCAAAAGAAGGTAAAGGAAATTCTTCAAAAGCTTTTAGTGATTTTAAACGGAATTCTAACATCCATTCAGGTTCATTTTTTAAAGAGGAAATTTCTCTAACAATATCTTCATTTAAACCGATATTTGTTTTTTTAACTGATACATCTTCATTTTTAAAACCATATTTGTAATCTTCTGGATTTGATATTACTTTTTCAATTTTATCGTTCATAAATATCCTCCCCGCTTAATAATTTTCTAACTCCGTTAAAACCTATAGTCGCACATTTAATGCGTGAAGGTTGACGAGAAGTATTCATAAAAACAATAGCTTCATCTAATATTTCTGGATCATATTCTTTACCGGTAATCATATTGACATAGTTATCGATAATCTTATTGCCTTCCTCTACAGTTTTACCTTTTAAAAGTTCACTCATTATAGAAGTGGAAGCGCAAGAAATAGCGCATCCTGTTCCATGCCAACAAACATCTTCGAAAACATTATTGACAATCTTAATTTGAATATATATTTTATCGATACAACTAGTTGAGTCCATATAAATTGTTTGATAAGAATCATCACCTTCGCGTTTGTTTCTAGGATTTTGGTAATGATCCATAATGATTTCTCTCATCATTTCTTGACTAATTGAAAAATGCATCTAAAAAGTCGCCACCTTCCATAAGTGCTGAAACAAAAGCATCAATTTCAGCATAAGTGTTATAAAAATATAAACTAGCTCTACAAGTAGCATCAGTACCGAAACGTTCCACTAAAAGTTTGGCACAGTGTTGACCAGAACGAACACATATTCCCTTTGAATTAAGTAAAGAAGATTCATCTTGGGCATGAATTCCTTTGATATTAAAAGTGACTATGCCGGTAGAAGCTTTTTCGTTATAGAGAATAATATTAGGTACTTGTTTAATTTTCTTGATTAAATAAGCTCTTAATTCTCTCTCGTATTTTTCGATATTCGACATGCCGATCTTTTCTAAATATTTTATCGCTGCTCCTAAACCGATTACTCCTTCGATATTTTGTGTTCCTGCTTCAAATTTGGTAGGAGGTAAAAGGAGGGAAACATCTCCACATAAGGAGAATGTAGAATTCATTCCTCCTCCGAGTAATAATGGGTCAATCTTATCTAATAATTCGAATTTTCCATATAATACACCAATCCCTGTTGGACCACACATTTTATGACCAGAGAATGTTAGAAAATCTACATCTAAATCTTTGACATCAATCTTCATATGTGGAACAGATTGAGCTCCATCACAAACAAATATTGCTCCATATTCGTGAGCGATTTTGCAAAGTTCTTTAATGTCATTTTCAAAACCTAACACGTTGGTGATATGTGCTAAAGATACTATTTTTGTTTTTGATGAAATTACTTTTCTAAGATTCTCAGGAGTGCATTTTCCATCTTCATCTAAAGGTATGTAAGATATTTTACATCCAACTTCTTCTTTGACTCTAAACCAAGGAAGAACGTTAGAAGCATGTTCTGCTTCGGTTAATAAAATTTCATCATCTTTTGTTAGAAATTTTTTCCATCCATAAGCTATGACATTTAAACCCATTGAGGCACCCGAAGTAAAGGCAATCTCGGTCTTTTTTGCTCCGATGAAAGATGCGACGATTTGTCTACTCTCTTCATATGCTTCATCAGCTTTGTATGCAAAATCATAGTCGCCTCGATGTGTATTCATTGAATAATTTTCATAATAATCTTTGATTGCATCAATGACGCAATATGGTTTTAATGTAGTAGCGGCATTATCAAAATAAATAAAGTCTTTATTTTGCATTTTTAATCCCCTTAACATAGGGAAATCTTTTCTAATTTGCGTTACATCAAACATTTTACATCCTCTTTTCTATGCTTTGTTTGATTTCCTCTAATACTGTTTCTTCTTCAAAGAAATTCAATATCGGATTCAAATAACCTAAAGTAATTAGTTTCTTTGCTTCCTCTTCTTCTAATCCACGTGACATCAAATAGAAGATGTGATCTTCATTGATTTGTCCTACTACAGCAGCGTGAGATGCTTCAACATCGTTTTCATCGATGCATAAAGTTGGAGAAGCTTTTGCTTTACAAGTTGGATCGAATACCATGATTTTAGCACTTTGGTGAGTGGAAGAACTTTTTGCGCCTCTTTCAATAGAAGAAGTTCCTAAGAAATACATTTTTGATTTATCTTCACAAACACCATAATTTTCCATCTTTGCATATGTATGAGGAGCGTAGTGATAGAAGGAAATAGTGAAAGACTTCTCATCTTCTTTTGTTGATAAAGAAGCTAAATTCCAAGTGGCATAAGCTCCTTGACCTTTTAGTGTACAATCAAAAATAAAATTTTTACTTCCATAAGAAAAATCAGCAAATGCGCCTTTGAAGAAAGAATTGTTTTGTAAGAATATAGCATATTTTGCTTCTTTCCCTTCATAGAAAGAAGCTAGGCATAGATAAAGTTTTGCATCGTCAGAAAGATTATATGTGACTTTGATTCCATTAGGTTCACCAACTTCGATTACCTTAACTTCTTCTTGACCATGAATATTGACGATAACTTCTTTTAAAGTGACATTGTTCCAGTTAATTCGTATGTTTGTTTTAGTGGTAGCATCAATATCAAAAGTAATTTTTTCTTTTTCTTGAACACTTTTGATATTATCCGCTTTATATTCGAATAAATTTATCATAATGTACACCTATTTTCCTTTTGTTGCTTCTCTTGTTGCACAAACACCGATGGAAGTTTTATTCATCGAATTATCTTCTTTTTCGATTTCAATGCCTAATTCATATTTAATCCATTCATAACCTTGAGTGTCGATTCTATCGATAATTTCTTTACCACCTTCTACCGCGATTTTACCATTGATCATAACCGCAACTCGTGTAGGTTGAATCAATTGATAAAGTCTTGCATAGTGAGAAATAACTAAAAAAGACATTCCTTTTTGTTGGCATTCTTTAATCGCATCAGAAACACATACTAAAGCATCGACATCAAGACCTGAGTCAATTTCATCTAGCATTGATAAATCTGGGTTAAAAAGCAACATTTGAAGGATTTCATTTCTTTTTTTCTCTCCACCTGAAAAGCCTTCGTTTAAAAATCTTTGCGCCATATCCATAGAGATATGCATCTTTTTAGAAGCGGATTCTAAAGAACGATAAAATTCAAATAATTTAATAGGATTTTCTCTTCTTGCATTGATTGCTGCTTTCAAAAAATCAGCGTTAACAACACCTGGAACTTCACTTGGATATTGCATCGCTAAGAAGACACCTTTTCTAGCTCTTTCATCTACTTTCATGGCTAAAACATCTTCACCATCGAGGGTAATGGAACCTTGAGTAACTTTATATTTTGGATTACCCATTATAGCCGCTAAAAGGGTTGACTTTCCATGTCCATTAGGACCTAGTAAAGCAATTGTTTCATTGGCATTTATAGTAAGGTTAACACCTTTTAAAATTTCTTTATCTTCTACACTAACGTGTAGGTCTTTTATAATTAATTCTTTCATAAAAATCTCCTCAATCTTTATTATTCTACACTAATGAGGGAATATATGAAACACTTATTTTATTTTTTATAAAAAAATATAATAAATTTAGTTAGTTTAATCAAGATGGAAATAAAATTAACCATAAAGGAAAAAAGAATGTTATTTCTTTGAAAAAAATAATAAACTACACTATTAAAAAAGATTTAAAAACAACATAAAAAGGCGAAAAATATAATTTTCGCCCGCGCCATATTTTTTTACCAAGTACAACAGGATGTGGAGTTGTTTGAACCCCATCCACAGCCGATAATTACAAGTAAAATAAATAGTACTAAAATTATGGCAAATGCACTTGCGGCACCATTATTTACGTTCATCTTTTTCTCCTCCTAAACATGTCTAGATGCTATCTACAAAAGCATCCAAAAAGTGCTAATAAGATAAACAAAACTAGGATGAATGTGAATGTGTTTCCACCGATCTCATTCATAGATAATTCCCTCCTTTTGTTTTCAATTTAGATTATGATTATTATTGTTAAAATGATAATAAATAATGAAAAATAATCAAAAAGTGCCCATATTTAGTTTCAATTTATTACGTAAACTTGCTCTTATTTATATAAAATATAAATTAATCTTTTTTTTCTTGAAATAGCGAAGGATTTCAAGTAGAATAATATCGCTATATTTTAATATAGGAGGAGGAAATACTTTTATGAATAAACGTATTATTACGTTATCACTAATGGGTTTACTCACACTTGGAACACTAACTGGTTGTTCAGATGTTAAAGCTGAAAAAGTTACAACTGATGGACAAACTAAAGAAGTTATTGTTAAAGTTGGAGATAAGAACTATACAGCTGATGACTTATTTGCAGAATATTCAGGAACTACATCTGGTGCATCAGCATATTACAATGCTATCTATGATGTTCTAATTAGAGAAGCACAACCAATTACTACAACAATTACCAATGCTGTAAATTCAAGAATTGATGATTTTACAGAAAAAGCTAAAGAACAAGCTTCTAACAATTCCACAACATATAAAACAGAATTATCTGCTTTATTAGAGGATGAAGGAGTAAATAATCTTAAAGAACTAAGAGAGATTTATACTTTAGACGAACAAAAGAAAGTTTATGAAGATAAATATTATGATGATAATATGGATTCATTGAAACTTGAATATCTAGCTACAAAAACTCCATATCACGTTTCACATATCTTAGTTAAAACAGATAATGCAGGAAGCTCTTTATATAAAGGTACAATTACTGCAGCTGAAGCAACAAAGATTTCTTCTGTTATTAATTCTTTAATTGATGATAAATTCACATTTGGTCAAGTAGCTAAAGAAAACTCAGAAGATAATAGTGGTGAAGATTCATCTGCTTCTTATTTTGGTGATTTAGGTATTATGGATCAAGATACAAGCTTTGTTTCAGAATTCAAATACAATGTATTTGCATATGATGCATACTTAAATGATAGTGAAAATATCAAGCCAAGAGTTGCAGGAGAAACAATTGAACAAGAATTGAATTTAGATAAAGAATTTAATTTCAATTATGATGGTGCTTCTACAAATACAGTATCAGTTGAAGATGCTTTATCATCAGTTAACGAAATTCCATATAAAGTCGTTGATTATCTAAGCACATTAACTGAAGAAACACCAAAAGTTAACGGAAATGTTAAAACTTATGAAGATGCAAACGGCAACGTTAAGGACGTTGATGATTCAGTCTATCCAAGAAATATTATATTCAATACATACTTTAACGATCATGGTATTTCTGTAATCACAAATGAAGGTTATACAGAAGATTCAACTAAGTTTAAAGAATTCCCAAGATTAAGTTCAAAACCAATCTTAACTGATGGTAATAATAATCCTATTCTTGTCACACGCGCTGGTTCTTCATATCAAGGAATTCACTTCATCACAATTAATAAATCACCATTTGATGGTAATGATAAAGATATGTTAGCTTACTATTCAACAGAAAACATTCCTTCTACATCAACTGATGTTTCTAATGATAAGAGATTTATTACTGCAGTTGCATCAAACAATTCTACATATACTGAACGTGCTAAGAAAGTTAAAGATGCTGTTAAAGGATTTGATCCATATTTAAATTATCGTATTTATGAAGATTTAGTTGCGGAATCTAATGTTGAAATTAAAGAAGAAGTTAAATCATTAATTAGTAAATATATCAATTCTCAACGTGCACAAACAGCATATACTAATGAAGCATCTACAACTGCAACTTTAAAATCATTTGTTCAATTATTACAATTACAAGATGCAGAAAAAGCAGCAAAACAAGTAACATTCAAAGATATTAATAATAGCAAACAAAAACTATTCGATAATATCCCAGACTGGTTATTAGCATAGGAGGAACAAAAAAATGAAAAAGACATTAAAAAATTTATTAGTTCTTTCTGTAGTTGGCTGCGGATTAGTATTAGCTAGCTGTTCTTCAGTTCAAGCTAAACCTAATGGACTAGATGATAAACTTGTCAATTTTACAAAAGACAATACAGAATATTTTAGAAATTCATACGAATTATTATTTGAAAACTACTTAGATGCTGGATCTTCTTCATCAACAATATTAACAAATTTGATTAATATTATTGCTGAAACAGAATTACCTGAATTCTACGGAAGCCAAGCTGCATTTGAAGCTGAAGTCGAAAAGAAATGCAAACAAAAATTAATCGATAAAGTTAAAGATGGAGCATATGATGTTGATTCTTTATTCCAAGAAGAAAAATTAGTAAAAGAATTATCAAATTCCTTATATAATGTTTATCTTCCTGAAGGAAAAACATACAATAACGATTACTTGATTCTTCCAGATGTCACAGTTGATGATTTTGCAGAAATCTTCCATGCTGACTATTCAGATTATTTCAAAAAGAATTATAGATCTTCAATTTTAAAAGAGTTATTAACAGCAAAATATATGTGCGAAAACCAATTCAATACATTAGGTAGAGCACAAGCTAGAGATGTCTCATATATTAAGATTGAAAAGATTGATGAAAAACCAAGTGCTGTTTCTTCATTAATTACAGATTGGCTTTCACAATATATTGATGTAAAAGGCAACGAAGTAAAGACTGTTGATAGCGAATTAGATTTAGAATCCTTAGCAAGAATTTGGAAGGGTGTAGATTTAACTGGTGCAGAAGCAACATTTGCTTCTACTCATTATGACTTAAATGAGCAACTTGAAGAAAGAATAGCAAAAATTGCAGATTACGATAGCGTATCTGGTGTTTATACTATGAAGGATGATGCTGATATTGATACTGCAATTGAAGATGAATTTACAGGAAGTGGCGCTTATACCATTAACTGGGGTAAGGTTTTAAAACAAAGAGAATTAGTTAAAAAAGATTTCACAGGTTCTGATTTATATACAAAATCTGAAGGCATATCTGATTTACCAAGCGTTATCACCAATCGTGTTTTCTCTACATCAGTAGCTTCATATATTAAAACTGTGAAATATAAAGTTGGAGACGAAGAAAAAGAAGTACGTTTCTTAACTCCTGCTACATCAGAAAATGATTCAACATTATCAAAATATTATCACTTCGATTCTTCAACTAATGCTTATTATATCGTTTTAGTTAATGATTATAACTTCTCTTCAACAGCATTAAACGAAGAAACTACTGAAGTTGATGGTAAGAAAGTATACGGAAAGAATACTAAAAAGATTGCTGAACAATTAGGCGAATCATCATCTAACCAAAGAGAAGCAGTTATTAAATATTTAAAGAAATATCAAATTGCTGACAATGTTCACGATCAAGATTTCTATGAATATTTAGAAAACAACTATTCAGAAATTTTTGATGATAAATAGAAATAGAGATGTTTAAGGAATTATCCTTAAACTCTCTTTTTTTATATTGAGTAGGTGTTATAATATTATATATCCAAGGAGCTAACTATTAAATAATCAATACATTTTGATAAAATAGTTTAATTTCTTAAAAAGTCGTGATTAAGTGAGTTTGTGTCACGACGAAAAAGACTATTGCAAGAGAGATTTTTCAATAGTCATTGATCTTTGAAAAC
>JALFBO010000118.1 GCA_022772105.1 Erysipelotrichaceae bacterium
CAATTGGTATTTCCGTACTTGAAAAACCAGAATTTATAATAAAAGGAATGAATAAAATCTCTGGTATGATAAATTTTAAATCATTTGTAAGAACAATTATCATTGTTGTTATAAAAACAAGAATAGAAATCCCTACTAATGAATTAATAAGCCATCCCACAATTGATATGATGAAAATAAAAATAACATATATTTCTGAAATCAATTTTTTATTTAATTCAAATCTTATATTTGTTTGAATCATTTTCAATTTATCAATCATTTCATTATCCTTCCTTCTTTTATTTTATTTATCAAATATTTTTAAATTTATTAATCTCTTCTAAATAAATCTCTTGTATATACTTTATTCTCTACATCGTTCAATGATTCATCATATCTATTAGCTACGATAACATCGCTAATCTTTTTGAACTCATTAAAGTCTTTAATTACTTTATTTTCAAAGAAATTTTCTGCATCTAAAGTAGGCTCATAAATAACTATTTCCGCTCCTTTAGCACGTAAACGTTTCATAACTCCTTGAATAGAACTTTGTCTGAAATTATCAGAGTTAGATTTCATAGTTAAACGATATACTCCAACCACTACTTTTTTTCCTGGAGTGCCATTTAATCCATATTCATAATCTTCGCCAAAGAAGCCGGCTTTATTTAATATTGCATCAGCAATATAATCTTTTCTAGTTCTATTTGATTCTACAATCGCGGATATTAAATTTTCTGGAACATCACGGAAATTAGCTTTTAATTGTTTTGTATCTTTTGGTAAACAATATCCTCCATATCCAAAAGAAGGATTGTTATAATGAGTTCCAATACGAGGATCTAAACATACTCCATCAATTATTGATTTAGTATCTAGTCCTTTAGATTCTGCATATGTATCTAATTCATTAAAATATGCTACTCGAAGTGCTAAATAAGTATTAGCAAATAATTTAACTGCTTCTGCCTCAGTTGGTTCCATAAATAAAGTTGGAATATCTTCTTTAATAGCTCCTTCTTGTAAAAGTTCAGCAAACTTATGAGCCATTTCTTCTACTTTAGCATTACCTTTAGGACATCCTACAATAATACGTGAAGGATATAAATTATCATATAAAGCTTTTGATTCTCTTAAGAATTCTGGTGAGAAGATAATCTTATCAGTATTATATTTCTTTCTTACTGACTCAGTATATCCTACAGGAATTGTAGATTTAATAACCATTACTGCATTAGGATTAACCTTTAAGACAACTTCAATAACTTGTTCTACATATTTTGTAACAAAAAAATTCAATTTTGAATCATAATTTGTAGGTGCAGCAATAATTACCATTTCAGCTTCTTTATATGCGTTTTCTCCATCTAATGTAGCTACAAGATTCAATTCTTTTTCTTTTAAATACTTTTCAATATAATCATCTTGAATCGGACTAATCCTATTATTAATCTTATCTACTTTTTCTTTAATCACATCAACTGCGATAACTTCATTATGTTGAGCAAGTAATACCGCTAAAGATAAACCAACATAACCTGTTCCTGCGACTGCTATCTTCATATTATTATTCTCCTATCTTATAAAATATTTTATACCATCTTGCAAAAGCTTTTAATCCATCTCTTAAAGAAGTAGATGGCTTAAATCCAAAGTCTCTTTCAAGAGGCGTTGTGTCTGCATAAGTAATTGGAACATCTCCTGCTTGCATAGGTACAAGTTTCTTATGAGCTTCAAAATCATATGACGCAGGAAGTACACCTTCATTAATAAGTTCTTCTTGTAGTATTTGGACAAAGTCTAATAGATTTTCTGGATTATTATTTCCAATATTATAAACTCGATATGGAGGAATAGGCAAACCATCTTCTCCATTTTGTTTTTCAGGTGCGCATTTCATCACTCGAACAACACCTTCTACAATATCATCAATATAGGTAAAATCTCTCTTACAATTTCCATAATTGAATATCTCAATAGTTTCCCCTTTTAATAATTTATTAGTAAAACCAAAATATGCCATATCAGGTCTTCCAGCAGGGCCGTAAACGGTAAAGAATCGTAAACCAGTAGAAGGAATATTATATAGTTTAGAATAAGCATGAGCCATTAACTCATTGCTCTTTTTTGTAGCGGCATACAAAGAAACAGGATTATCAACTTTATCATCTGTTGAATAAGGGACCTTTTTATTTGATCCATACACTGAAGAGGAAGAAGCATAAACTAAATGTTCCACAGAATTGTGTCTACAAGCTTCTAAAATGTTATAAAAGCCAATCAAATTTGATTCTATATATGCTCCTGGATTAGTAATTGAATATCTGACACCAGCTTGAGCCGCTAAATTAACTACTACTGAAGGTTTAAACTCTAAAAATAATTTATCTATTAGTGGCTTATCTGCTATGCTACCTTTTATAAATCTCCATGTAGATTTTGCCTTATTACTAATTATATTTTCAATTTCTTTTAATCTAAATTCTTTTATTGAAACATCATAGTAATCGTTCATATTATCGATTCCTATAATATGAATAGTTTCGTACATATTTAATAATCTCTTTACTAAATTTGAGCCTATAAAGCCTGCTGCTCCAGTTATTAATATCACTTTGTTTTCTAATGTAACATTTGAATCTATCATCTTCATTCTCCTAAATATATAAACTATCCATTTTTTTATTCTTGCAACGAAAGGATAAACTTATAAAAAATTAATGTCAACCCTTTATAGAT
>JALFBO010000119.1 GCA_022772105.1 Erysipelotrichaceae bacterium
TCAAGAAATTCATTATAAAAGAGTAAGAATTTATTTTTAATATTAACTATGCTTTCCTTATCTTGGTATGCCCATTCTATATCTAACATCTTTTTTTCAATACTTTCAAAGTCAAATGGTTCTAGTTTTTGAGCATAAAAGAACTTAGAAGTATCGCAAGACAAATATTCGTCTACTAAAGAAGAACCAATCTTGGAAATAAAGTATTCTTTTGTCTCATCATTTTGTAATACATCTTGTAGAGCATTATAAAAGGATGTTTTTACTTTCCAATATAGATTTTCTAAATAAGAAGAGTTTTTATCATGATCTTCCTTATCTAATTCAAATGATAATTCATCTTTTTGTTTTTCTATTTCTTCTAATATATCAGTAACTTTTTCATAATGCGAAAACTTTTTCTTATTTCCTTCTTCATTTAATAATAAATCAATCTCTTTTTTATAAGTTTCTATATCTACTTTTGTTCTCCTAGAACAAGAGCAAAAAAGAATAGAAATTCCTACAAGAAACAATAATCCTTTCTTCATTTATATTACCTCTCCAATATATAAACCACTTAAGAAAGCAATGCCGATATTATATCCTCCACATTCTCCATCAATATCAATCATTTCTCCACCTACATAGATATTATTATCCTTTTTTAATGAAAAATTATCATTAAGTTCATTTATTGCTATTCCACCTGATGTAACTTGTGAATTTTTAAATTCATATAAATCCTTGACTTCAAATCTACAGTTTCTAATATTTTGAAGCAAGTTTTTACCTAAAGATAAAATATAATCAGCGATTTCCGTAATAAAAATATTTCTTAAAGATGGATCTTTAATAGTAAGTTCTTTAAGTTTTTCATCGCTTAAAGAAGGACATAAATCTAAAGATATACAATAAGAAGAATAAGAAGATAAATGAAGGCGAGCTAGATATGAAGAAATATTAAAGATAACAATTCCTGATAATCCATTCTTTTTGAATAAAACTTCCCCTTTTTCTTCTTTAACAATATTATTTCCCTTCATTAATTTTACATTACAATATCTTCTTTTACCTTCTAAACGTAAGGAGAAGGAAGAAGTTGCAATTGGAGTTAAAGATGGAGTTAGTTTAGTAGTACTTACATTTAAATTATGAATAATATTATTGTAATTTATTCTATCATTATTAAAAGAAATTCCACCTATTCCAAGAACTAATTTATCCGCTTCTTCTTTTTCTAATAAAGAAGATACAATATATTTGTTATTCTCTTTTATAATTTTTTCCACTTTAAAATTCGTTTTTACTTTTACTTGGTAAGAGTCAAGTAACTTATTTAAACAATAAATCATCGTGGAAGATGATTCGCTAAGTGGATAATATCTTCCTTCTTCATCATAATAATAAGATAATCCGACTTCATCTAATAATGAAAATAATTTGTCTTTTAAAAGAACTAATTTTTTTACATATAAAGGAGAAGAATATTTGTTTTCATTCAAATTTGTATTAAAAAAATTACATCTTCCGTTTCCAGAGACTTTAATTCTTGATCCAATATTTTCATTTTTTTCAAGAAGAATAACTTCATATAAAGGATGATTTTTTTTAATACTAATCGCACTTAATATTCCAAAAGGACCAGCACCTATAACACAAATTTTCATAAATTTTCTCCTAAACAAAAACATTATAAATTATATTTAATTTCTATTCAACTTAATATAAAATATATACCATAGAGGTATATATTATGATTATTTTATATGGACCATCAGCATGTGGAAAAACAGAAGTAGCTAAGCTACTTGCTTCTTCCTATTCAATAAAAAAAGTGATCACTCACACTACCCGCTCTAAAAGAGTAAATGAAGTAAATGGAGTCGATTATTACTTTGTAACAAAAGAAGAGTTTTTATCATTAAAAGAACAAGGTGCCTTTGTAGAGACTGCTTGTTATAATTTTAACTTATATGGTTCATCTAAAAAAGAAATCCAAGATGATAAGTGCTGTATATTAGACCCTCAAGGTGTAAAAAAGTATAAAGAATTAAATGATAAATCAATCGTCATCTTTTATCTAACAGCAAGCGAAGAAACACGAAAAAAACGGATGGAATCACGCTTAGATAAAAAGGAAGATATT
>JALFBO010000122.1 GCA_022772105.1 Erysipelotrichaceae bacterium
TTATAATACAAAAGACCGCTTTGAAGCGGTCAATCTTGTTATTTAACAGGTTTTAAAACTTCAATTCCACCCATATATGGTCTTAAAGCTTTAGGTATTTTTATAGATCCATCTTCTTGAAGGTTATTTTCAATAACGGCAATTAGGCCTCTTGGTGTTGCAAGAACTGTATTATTTAATGTATGAACTAAATAATTACCTTTTTCACCTTTTGCTCTAATTCCTAAACGACGAGCTTGTGCGTCTCCAAGAGTAGAACATGAACCTACTTCAAAATATTTCTTTTGACGAGGTGACCAAGCTTCAACGTCACAAGATTTAACTTTTAAATCCGCTAAATCGCCTGAACAACATTCTAGTGTTCTAACTGGTACATCTAAAGATCGGAAGAATTCTACAGAGAATTGCCACATTTTATTATACCAATCCATAGATTCTTCTGGTTTACAAAGAACAATCATTTCTTGTTTTTCAAATTGGTGAACGCGGTATATTCCTCTTTCTTCAATACCATGTGCTCCTACTTCTTTTCTAAAGCATGGTGAATAAGATGTCATAGTGATAGGTAATTCACTTTCTTTAATGATTTGACCTTTAAATCTACCGATCATTGAGTGTTCTGATGTACCGATTAGATATAGATCTTCTCCTTCAATTTTATACATCATATTTTCCATTTCAGCGAATGACATAACTCCTGAAACAACATCGCTTCTAATCATAAATGGAGGAATACAGTATGTGAATCCTTTATCGATCATAAAGTCTCTAGCGTATGATAACATTGCAGAATGAAGGCGAGCAATAGGTCCCATTAAATAATAAAATCCATTACCTGAAGTTCTTCCTGAAGCATCCTTATCTAAACCATTGAAACGAGCGATAATATCTGCGTGATATGGGACTTCAAAATCTGGAACAATAGGCTCACCAAATCTTTCATTTTCCACATTTTCGCTATCATCTTTTCCAACTGGTACAGAAGGATCGATAATATTTGGAATCACCATCATTTTTTTCTTAAGTTCTGGTGTTAATTCAGCTTCTTCATTTTCAATTTGTTCTAGTTCTTTATTGATTTCTACAACTCTATTTTTTAATACATCAGCTTCTTCGTTTTTCTTTTCTCTCATTAAGAAGCCAACCTTTTTAGCGCAATCATTCTTTTCAGCACGTAAAGTATCCCCTCTTAATTTTAAAGAACGAATCTTTTGATCTAATGCGATTATCTCATCTACTAAAGGTAGTTTCTCATCTTGGAATTTCTTTTTAATATTTTCTTTAACAATTTCTGGGTTTTCTCTTACAAATTTAATATCTAACATTTCTTATACTCCTTTCTTGAAACAAAAATCCCTTGGTTAAAAATAACCAAGGGACGAGTTACCGTGTTGCCACCCAAGTTGCAATGATATTTCATTGCCTCTTCATTTAAATCTTAACGTGATTAGCGATAGTTTCCTATATTCCTAAAGGATGGATTTCATTTATTTTTCTTATTATCTTCCACCTAGTGATAACTCTCTATAAAGAAAATATAAATTACTTATTCCTTTTCATTGGACATAGTCATTTTATTACTAGTTTTTTTATTTTTCAATTATATTATTACATTACCTAGTCTTTTTATAACATTAAACTTCTTGAGTTTCTTTATTCTTTTGTAATAAATCTCGATATAATAAATTAATTTTTGAAGCGATATGTTCAAATGATTCTTCTTTAACAAATTCATAAGCTTCTTCAACAAGAAGCGGAATCTTTTTTTCGTACATATCTTTTATAAGTTTAATCGCACTTTCTACATCATCACAAATATACGCATTTTCTTTATCGTATAATATAGTGTCCAAAAGAGATGAATAAAATGCAAATATTGGTGTTTTTGTTATCATTGCATCATAAATTAATAATTCTGCATTAGTAGGATTACTTGGTGTTATTAAATAATCAGCACGAAGTAAACTTGATTTATACAAATCTTCATCTATTTCACTCATAAAATTAATATTTTTAGGGAATTTCTTTAACAGTCTTTTGTTTTTCCAAGGAATATGAACCTTTTTATTCTGTACAACAAATACAAAGAATTTCATTTCTTTAAATTCATTAGCTATACGATATAGATTAATGATATCTTCGCTATAACGAGGATCGATCATTGATACCGCGATTTTATCTTTTTTATTTATACCAGCATATTGAATAAAGGCCGCTATTTCTAAATCATTCATCGAAGAAAAACGTGCTTCTCTAACTCCAGGACCGATAATTTCAATCGGTGTTTCCACCTTATTGTTCTTTAATATGGCATATTCATTTTTAGTAAAAACGATTACTTTATCGACCATATTTAGTATTTTGATTTCTTCGTTTGGAATTTGTAAATCGGTAGGATCATCTTCTTTTTGACGTGACCTTTTTCTAATATATGTTACCACGACTGGAACATCTTTTTCTTTCTTTAGTTTAATTATTTTATCCTTGTGATTTAAAGAGATGAAGTGAGCGATATCGAAGTCTTCTTCGATATCACTTACCATAACATCCTTGTATACTTGTTCTATAAAAAATTTTAAGTTGTGATAATAGATTTCCTCATTTTTTTGAAGAGGTTTTTTAGCATCTTTATATACTAAAACCTTCATGATAATCACTCCTTGTTATCTTGTTTTTCTCCTTCGTTTAGATCATTTTCTGCTTCGGTAGGTAAATTTTCTTCTACTTCCTCTGCTTTTACAACTGCGATAGAAGCAACAGCTTCTTTATCGTTGATGCGAATAATCTTTACGCCTTGTGTATTTCTTCCAACAACGTTGACTTCATTTAAGGAAGTTCTAATGATAATACCAGCTTTTGTAACCACCATTACATCCTCATCACCATCAACAGCACGTGTTGTAACAAGTTTTCCTGTTTTATCAGTCATATTGATTGTTGTAACACCTTTTGCTCCTCTTTGAGTTAAACGATATTCCTCTAAAGGCGTTTTCTTTCCATAACCATGTTCTGTAATACTTAGGATATATTTACCCTCTAATGATGTGTTAAGTCCAACCGCTCTTTCATTTTCTTCTAATGAAATACCTCTGACTCCCGCTGCGGTTCTTCCCATAACTCTAACATCTTGTTCATTAAATTTTACCATTTTGCCATTATCCGCGGAAATACAGATCAATGTATTACCATCTGTTAACTTAACATCAAGTAATTCATCGTTCTCTTTCATCGTAATAGCGTATTTACCTGTTTGACGAATCAAAGCAAATTCTTTTAGTGATGTACGTTTTACAATACCTTCTTTTGTCGCGAAGAAGACGAAATGTTCATCGTCATATCCTGAACAAGAAATGATAGACATAACTTTTTCATTATCATCTAAATTCAATAAGTTAACAACAGGAGTTCCTTTGCTTGATTTAGCAAATTCTGGGATTTGATATCCTCTTAAACGATATACTTTACCAAGATTTGTAAAGAATAATAAGTCGATATGTGTTTTAGCATAGATAATTTTTTCAACTATATCATCTTCGTGTGTTGACATACCTTTAACGCCTTTACCACCACGCTTTTGTAAACGGAAGCTTTCTGGATCTTGACGTTTGATATAACCAGATGATGTTAATGTGATAATAATATCTTCTTCTGGAATTAAATCTTCATCATCGATAGAAGATAAATCGTCAGAGATTTCTGTTCTTCTATCATCGCCATATTTTTCTTTGATTTCTTCAAGTTCAGTAATAACAACTTCTAAGACATTTTCCTTAGAAGATAAGATTTCTTTAAATCTTGCTATTTGAACATTTAATTGATCAATTTCAGCACAGATTGAATCTCTTTCTAAACCAGTTAAACGAGCAAGTCTCATATCAAGAATTGCTTTTGTTTGTGGTTCTGATAAATCAAATCTTTCCATGAGTTGATTTTTAGCAATATCTTGTGTTCTTGAATTTCTGATAATATGAATAACTTCGTCAATATTATCGATTGCTTTTAATAATCCCTCTAAAATATGAAGTCTATCTAAAGCTTTATTTAAATCGAATCTAGTTCTTCTTTCAATAACATCGCATTGGTGATCAAGATATTTCTTCAAAATTTCTGTGATTGACATTATTTTTGGAACACCATTATCTAAAGCTAACATAATGATACCAAATGATGTTTGAAGTTGTGTGTTCTTATATAGTTGGTTAAGAATAACTTCTGCGACTACATCTCTTCTAACTTCGATAACAACACGTACACCTTCTTTATTTGATTCATCACGAATATCGGTAATACCATCGATAATCTTTTCATGAACCAACCTTCCCATATCTTCGATCATGCTTGCTTTATTAACACCATAAGGAATCTCGGTAACGATGATTCTTCTTTTTCCGTTTGCCATCGTTTCAATATGAGCTTTGGAACGAATTGTAATAGATCCTGTACCTGTTTCATATGCGTCTTTGATACCTTGTCTACCTAATATAATACCCGCTGTTGG
>JALFBO010000127.1 GCA_022772105.1 Erysipelotrichaceae bacterium
CAGATAATGTATACTTAAATGGTACTATTATAAGTAATTCAGGAACTATCGGTGGGTTTAAAATTACCACTAATTCATTGGCTAATGGTATATGGGGGACTGACAAATCTGTATTAATGTGTACGGGTACAAGCGGTGCTAAATCTGGTGGTGGTTCATCTACTATTAATGGTTGGTGCTTTACAGCTGGTTCTAAGTTTGGTGTTACTACAAATGGTGATTTATATGCGAGTAAAGCAACTATTACTGGTACTATAACTTCTGATAATATTACAGCAACTTCAGGTACTATTGGTTCATTTAAACTTGATTCTACATACTTACAGTCATCCGATAAAACAGTTGGTCTTAGTGCTTCTAGTGCTGATTGGGCATTTTGGGCTGGTGGTTCAACTGCTGATACTGCTAAGTTTAGGGTTACTCAAGCAGGTGCACTTGTCGCTAAAAATATCACTGCTACAGGGGGTACTATAGCAGGATTCAATGTTACTGGTAATCATCTTGCAATTGGAAACTGGGGTGAAAATAATTCTGTTCTTGTGTCTACGGGCACAAGCGGTGCTAAATCTATAGGTGGTTCTGATAGCATTTCGGGTTGGTGCTTTACGGCTGGCAGTAATTTTGGCGTTACAAAGACGGGAGCTGTATATTCCAATAAGTTATATGCGACAGGAGGAACTATTGGAGGATTTAATATTGATTCTAATTCATTAACAGGTTTTTATACAATAAATAATGGGGATTTTAAATTAAAGATAGGTGGGGGGACAGCACAAGCCATTCAATTTAGTCATAAAGAAATTGATTCAAAATACTACCCTTCATTTGATTTAGGTTATTCGGGGCAGACTTTTTATTATTATCAAACTGCTACCAAAAAAGATGGAACAAAAATTATTTATCCAGGTTCAACAATGTATTTTTCCCCTTCAGGTGGAATTGATATAAGGGCATCTTATTATGATAGTAAAACGGATTCAATAATTGATCATCCTTCTATTAATTTGAAGGTATGGAATAATATAGATGGTTCTCAATTACCTTATATATCGAGTCCTTGTTACAAAAACCAATCAGGATATACATTAGGAGAATATTTTTCTTCAAATGGAGCTGCTATGACGCTAAGTGATAATTCGTGGGAAAATACAAATTCTAAAATAACTTTTTATCCTAATGGTGTTTATATTATTACAGGTGCTGTATTTTTCGCTCAGTCTCCAAAGGGCAAAAGAGGAGTAAGATTTGGAACTTCGACAGTTAATTATCTTGCTGGTAGTCAAGTTATTTTAACTACTTCTAGTACATCTACTAATGGAGATTCAGTTTGTGTGCAATGCACTTATATTTATAATTGTACTTCTATCACTACACTTTATTTGCAAGCACTACAACAATTGAATACATCACTTAAAATTACAAACAGTTGGATGAAAGCTGTTAGAATTGGATAGGAGGTGAAATATGAATATATTAGATTTTACATTTAATGGGAAAAAGTTATCTGACTTTAGATGTATCTGTTGTAACTTTGATAGCTCGTCAGGAACGATTGAAGTATCAGCTGGTGCAGATATAACACTCAATCAAGAAAAGCCATCTGGGTCAAATAAATTCAATTTATATTCCACCTCTTATGATGAACCGTTCACTCTCTCACTTTCGATATGTTTGAATCCTTGTGGAAACTATGAGAACATGGACATATCTGTTGAACAAGCAAGAAAAATACAAAAGTGGCTAAATCTGAGGAATAAAAAGTTCAAAATAAATGCCGAGGGCTATGAAGATATATATTGGGTTGGAACATTCACTTGTAAGCAGGTAATGCTTAATGGTGCGATAATTGGCTTTAATTTGACATTTACGGCAAATACACCTTATGCCCTACAGGAAGATGAATTATTCAATATAGAGCTATCAGACACTCTTGAAAGTGATATTGTATTCACTTCTGATGTATATGGATATATTGATGCAGACTATATTATTACGATTAAGGAAACTGGTGATTTGAAGTTTGATACATATTACTACAACCTTGATACTAAGCTATATACACTGGATAGAGAATTTACAGTGAAGAACTGCTTTGTCGATGAAAAAATATATGTTAAAGGTGATACTCAGCTTGTAATCAGTAGCAGAGCTGTTCATGAGTTAGGTAAAGATTGTAACTTTATCTTACCAAGGCTAGTTAATACTTATCAGAGCGATGATGAAGAAGTGAGAAATAAGATCAAGAGTAATTTGAAATGTAATGTTCAAATTACATATAATCCAACAGCTATGATTGGATATGGATATAAGAGCTAGATATTATAATTGGATAAAATTTATGGGAGTACAGATTAATTTCTGTGCTCCCATTTTTTTACAGTGATGTGCGAAAAGCCCACTCCTTTAGGTGTGGGATGGATAGCACAAATAATGTGTATGTAGGTATTGAAAACATACACATATTGTGATATAGTATACGTATGGAAAACAAATATAGACATACAAACACAACAGTATCTTTGATAAACTATCATTTTGTATTTTGTCCAAGATACAGACGTAAAATTTTTCTGATACCAAATGTAGAAAAACGATTTAAAGAACTGGTCAAAATAAAATGTAAGGAGTTAGAAATTGAAATTATTGCAATTGAATGTGACAAAGACCACTCTTATATGTTCTTAAATTGTCCTTCAACGTTAAGTCCATCAGATATTATGCAACAAATTAAAGGATATACAAGTAAAATATTAAGAGCAGAATTTTCGGAATTATCTAAAATGCCTAGTTTATGGACAAGAAATTATTTTGTATCAACAGCAGGTAATGTATGTAGTGAAACAATTAAAGCGTATGTAGAAAATCAAAAGAAAAGGTACTAAAAAGAGAATATTATATTAGAAAGTGAGGTGAATATTATGTCAAACTTTATTGTTGAATTTCCATTAAAAACGGAAAAGTATCAAGAAGATATTTTAAACAAACGTTTTGAAATTGGCAGACAGATTTATAATTCATTAGTTAATGTAACACAAAAACGGTATAAAGAAATGATTAAAACTAAGAAATATCGTACTCTTTTGTCTTCATTAACAGGGAATAAAAAATCTGATAAAGAAATTTGGAAACAAATAAACGATATACGAAAACAATATGACATGTCAGAATATTCATTCCACGAAGATGTAAAGCAAATGCAAAAGCATTTCAAAGATAATATTGATTCTTTTACTTCACAAAAGATTGCAACTGCATTATGGAAATCTTATGATAAGTTATTCTATGGAAACGGCAAGAAAGTTTATTATAAGAAATATGGCGAATTAAATTCACTTGAAGGAAAATCTAATAAAACAGGAATCAGAATAACTAATGACACTCTTGTTTGGAATGGTTTAAAAATCCCAGTTGTTATTGATTATAATAACTGTTATGAATATCAAGCAATTCAGTGTGATATTTGTTATAACAGAATTGTTAGAAAATATGTAAGAAACAAATATAAATACTATGTACAGATTATTTTCAAAGGTAATCCACCTGTAAAAGTAGATACTGAAACTGGTGAAATCAAACATTATATTGGAAACGGTGATGTGGGAATTGACATTGGAACTCGTACCATTGCTATTTCAAGCCAATCTGATGTAAAAATATTAGAACTAGCTGACAGAGTTCAGAATATTGAAAACCAGAAACAGAAACTTCTGAGAAAAATGGATAGGTCAAGACGAGCAGCTAATCCAGATAATTATAATGAAGATGGAACTATTAAGAAACAAGGCAATAAGAAAGTTATATGGAATAAATCAAATCACTATATCAAATATCAAAACGAATTAAAAGAATTATATAGAAAGCAAGCAGATATTAGAAAGTATCAGCATGAATGTTTGGCTAATTATATTATATCTCTTGGTAATAAAGTATATGTTGAAAAAATGAATTTTGCAGGACTTCAAAAACGTGCGAATAATACTGAAAAGAACGATAAAGGTAAATTTAAGAGAAAGAAACGATTTGGTAAATCTTTAGCAAATAAAGCACCATCAATATTATTAACTATCATAGATAGAAAATTAGGATATTATGGTGAGAAATTAATTGAAATAAATACTTTTGAAGCAAAGGCAAGTCAGTTTAATCACTTTGATGGAACATATACAAAGAAAACATTATCGCAGAGATGGAATAATTTCAATGGAATTAAAATACAAAGAGATTTATACAGTGCTTTCTTGATAATGAATATAAGTGATGATTTAAAGAGTTTTGATGTTGATAAGTGTAATGAAAGATTTGATAATTTTTATCAACTCCATAATTTGGAAGTAGACAGATTAACTGGAAAGAAAAATTTAGGTAGTATAGCAATTTAAAATAGATGATATAAAAGGTTTTGACACGAGCCTTATGCTATCGCTAATGGATACAATGGTATCTTTGGTAGTGAAAGTCTTATAGAAATTTACTAGTCTTATATGCTTTCGAGTATATTTGGAAGTGAATGTATATAAGAACCCAACATGCTTTAGCCGTTGGAGTGTCAGTAAGGTGAAAAAACATTATTCTTTATCGCCAATCATAATATTTTTTGTGTAATTTTCTTTTTTAAAAATCTTTGTTGATATATACTTTTATCTATGATAAGATTTATAAGCAAAATAATGTTTTGAGGAAGGATATAGGTAAGATGAGAGAAAAAGTTATACTAATTTGTACAAAATGCTTATCAAGAAACTATACCACGACTAAGAAAAAAGATGCCGTCTCAAAGAGAATGGAAATTAAGAAATTTTGCCCTAAATGTAATGAACACACATTACATAAAGAATCCAAATAGGAGGATTGCTTATGTACAAAATTAAGAGATATTTTGAAGGTGTTATTAAACAAGCAAAAAAAGTTAGATGGCCTTCAAAAAAGGAAATGATTGGATACGTTTCAATTGTTCTTGTATTCGTTGTCATCTCAGCGCTAGCTTTATTTGCTGATGATTTTATTATCGCAAGGATTTTAAATGCTCTTGAAAAAGCTTTAAAACCAGCGGAAACTACTACAACAGAAGAGGCTGTTAATGTTTTATTGAACATAGGAAGGATGTTTAAATAATTATGGATTACAAGATTGAAAAACAATGGTATGTCGTTAATACATATTCAGGACACGAAAATAAAGTTAAAGAAAATTTGGAAAAACGTATCGAAACACAAAACTTAACTGACTATATCTTTAGAGTAGTAGTCGCGGAACACGAAGTAGAAGTGTTGAAAGACGGAAAACCAACTGGAAAAACTAAAACTAAAAATATGTATCCAGGTTATATTTTCATCGAAATGATTATGACTGATGAAGCATGGTATGTTGTACGTAATACTCCAGGTGTTACCGGATTTACTGGATCATCAGGTGGACATGCTAAACCTTTCCCTGTTGCAAGAGAACAAATCGAACCAGTTCTAAAGAAAATTGGAATGTTTGATGCAGAAATGTACTCAAATTATGAAGTTAATGATTTAGTCAAAGTTCTTTCTGGACCATTCGAAGGTTTAACTGGTAACATCACTGCCATCGATACTGAATTAGGAGAAGTATCAATTAATACAGTATTCTTTGGAAGACCAACTGATATTTCTGTTAAGTTCTCTGATGTTGAAAAAATTTAAAAATATTAAATGTAGAGTCGCATTTTGTTGTGCGATTCTTTTTTTATGCTATTATATTAATAATCAATTATTAATAAATTTTAGAATGTCAATCATATATTGTTTAAGGCGGTGATAAACGTGGCTATTTTAAATTTTTTACCAGGATCTATGATTTATAATCAATACCAAGATTATTTTAAAGAAAGAAATACTATAATTTTTAACGAATCTTTTTGCACTGGTAGAATTCCTTTGGATATTTTTAGAGATAGTGCAAAAGATGCGTATAAAATTCGTATTGAAGAGATAAATAAAACGTATGGAGGGGATTGCTCTAAAGATTATTGCGATTTTATTTCTTCTTTATGCGGCTTTGATTATAGCGATATTAGTCAAATTAATCTTTATTTTGGAACAGACATGTTTTGCCAAATCAATATGATTGCTTTGATTTATTATTTAGAAATGATTAAAGCTAAGAAGAATTATCGATTTGATATTTGCATGAATTTAATCGATGAAGAAACTAGATATTCTTCTTTTGAAGAATCAATAAAAGAAAAAAGATATTTGACTAAAAAAGATATAGATGATTTAGTTATGGCTTTTATCTATCTTATTCATAATCAAGAAACAGATAAGGACAATCTTTCTAACATGCTAGAAAGAGTTGATAGTTTTCCATATTTAAAACGAGCTCTTGTTAATTATTACTACATAAGAACAGAAGAATTTAAGAAGAGATGTTTGATGAAGGATGAAACCAAACAAGAATACGTCGTACGGATGTTAAAAGAGAATTGTGATCTTGGTTTAACTAATTTGTTTTATCTTTCTTTGTTAAAGTAAAAGAAATAACTTGATTAAGTTTAACTCCTAAAACAAGTACATAAGATATAAAATATATGGTCAGTAAAAGGGATATTCCGCTATAGAACTCACCATATATTTTTTCTTTTATAAATGAAGAACTGATGATTATATAATATATGCTTATAAAAATAGAAATGATTAAAGAGGAAAAAAGAACTCCGGGAATCATTTGATAATATTTTAAATATTTTCGCGTTCCCAAAAGATATAAGGTGAAAACTATAAAGCAAAAAGTTATGAAATTTGTTAAGTTTTGTCCAAGTGAAAGAAGCGTGGTGTTTTTAATATTAATATTTGCAAAAATGCTCAAAATTGAATTAAAAACAGCGAAAAATATTGTTAATATTATGAAGAACAATAGGCTTGTTATACGTACTCTTAAAATTTTTTGATAATCATCATATATTTTATTGCATATGCGCATAAAAACACTAATTCCATGGGAGGCAACATATAGAGTAAAGAAAAAAATTATTATCGCTTGGACTATGTTAATTCCACTGCTATTATTACTTAAAAATACGCCAATGTGCGTTGTCATATTTCCTTTTATTTTTATGTTGAAAATATTTAGTAAAAAAGTTTGAATTAGCTGCATTGGGATAAGTGAAATTAACAAAAAATATGTAAGTGATGAAGCAAAGAATACTCCATCATGATCTATGGTAAAAAAAGAAATGAAAAGAGAAATATAGCCTTTTACTTTTGATGATGATAAGAAGTTTTTCATAGTATTATTATCTCCGCGTTGTTCAAAAGATTGCAAAATTAAGAGAATATATATATTTATATATTCAAGAAAAATAAATTAATGAAAAAAATGCTTGATTTTGCTCCCTTCAATTAGTATACTAATTAGGCATGGTTATTTTTATGGAGTAATTAATAGCCGTCAAATTGCGCAGTGGAAGAATTTTTTACGTAGTAAACAAAATTCGCAAACCACAGCACGGACAAAAAACTATATAGGAGGTGTGTCACGTGAGTAAGAAAATCGCAAAAGTTGTAAAACTAGAAATCGTTGGTGGTGCAGCAAAACCAGGACCAAAACTAGCATCTGCTGGTATCTTAATGCCTAAGTTCTGTACAGACTTCAACGCAAAAACTTCAGATAGAAAAGGCGAAGTTGTACCTGTAGTTATTACAGCTTATGAAGACAAGTCATTCGACTTCGTTATCAAAACAACACCAGTTGCTGAATTATTAAAGAAAGAAGCTGGTATCAGCAAATGCTCAAGCAATGCAAAGACAACTAAGGTTGGTCACATTAGCCAAGCACAATTAAGAAAAATTGCTGAATATAAATTGCCTGATTTAAATTGCTATGATGTAGAAGCAGCAATGAAGATTGTTGCAGGCTCAGCACGCAACATGGGCATTGTTATTGACGACTAATAAGTAAGTGGAAGGGAAAAACCCGTTAGTACCACAAGGAGGAAAAAAAATGAAAAAGAAAGGTAAAAAATATCAAGCTGTCATCGCTAAAGTTGATACAACAAAGTTATACACAGTCGAAGAAGCTTGTGCATTAGTCAAAGAAACATCAACAGTTAAATTTGACGCAACTGTCGATGTATCATTCCGTTTCAATGTTGATCCAAAATATGCTGATCAACAATTAAGAGGAACATTAGTTCTTCCACACGGCAATGGTAAAACAAAGAAAATTTTAGCTATCACTCACAAAGAAGAAGAAGCTAAACAAGCAGGCGCAGATTTCGTCGGCGGAAAAGAATTATTACAAAAGATTCAAACTGAAAACTGGTTTGATTTCGATATCATCGTCGCTACTCCAGACATGATGGGCGAACTTGGAAAAATGGGTCGTATCTTAGGACCTAAAGGCTTAATGCCAAACCCAAAAACTGGTACAGTTACAATGAACATCGGTCAAGCAATTACTGAAATCAAAAAAGGTAAAATTGAATACCGTGTTGACAAAGAAGGAAACATCGGATTATCATTCGGTAAAGTTTCATTCGATGCAAACAAATTAGTCGATAACTTAAATGCAGTAGTTGAAGCATTATTAAAAGCAAGACCTGCATCAGTTAAAGGACAATACGTTAAGAGTGCAGCAATCCACACAACAATGGGACCTGCTATTAAATTCACTTTTAACGGTCGTTAATTAAATTTTAGAAAGCTCCAATATACCATAGACAGCAACGGGGAAGGCCCTTAATAATGTTGCCGAGGTAACTATTCAATAAATCAAAAAGACTTATTTATATTTTGAGATTAATGTATAGAAGAACTCTGTATATTGTTGCCCATACAAAACAAAACAACAAAAGAAGGAGGAGACGCAAAAATGAATCAAAGCATTTTAGAAAACAAAAAAGCTAAAGTTGAAGAAATTGCTACTTTGGTCAAAGATTCAAAATCAGTAATAGTTTTAGAATACCGTGGCTTAACAGTTCAAGAAATCGCAACTTTAAAAAGAGATTTAAGAAAAGAAAATGCTAAGATGACTGTTTACAAAAACCGTTTGGTTAAAATCGCAGTTGATAATTTAGGTTTAAAAGACTTAGATCAATACTTAGAAGGACCTAACGCATTTGTCGCAGGTGCAGATGAAACTACAGCTGCAAAAATAGTCGCTAAATTTGCAAAGAAACACGAAAACTTAGTAATTAAAGCTGGTATCGTGGATGGTAGAGTAGTTGATAAGAACGAAGTAATCACATTATCTAACTTACCAAACAAAGAGGGTATGATTTCAATGTTACTCTCAGTATTACAAGCTCCAGTCAGAGGACTTGCAGTTTCTCTTAAGGCTGTAGCTGACAAACAATAAACCATTAATCATAGGAGGAAAATAAAATGGCAAAATTAACAAAAGAAGAAATTATCGCTTCAGTCAAAGAAATGACAGTTTTAGAATTAAATGATTTAGTAAAAGCAATCGAAGAAGAATTCGGTGTTACAGCAGCAGCTCCAGTTGCAGTTGCAGCAGCTCCAGTTGAAGAAGAAGCAAAAGGACCAGCTGAAGTTAACTTAATCTTAAAGAGCTTCGGTACAGCTAAAGTTGCAGTTATCAAAGCAGTTCAAGCAATCACTGGCTTAGGCTTAATCGATGCTAAGAAATTAGTTGATGCAGCTCCATCAACAATTAAAGAAAAAATCTCTCCAGCAGAAGCTGAAACTCACAAAGCAGCTTTAGTAGCAGCTGGTGCAGAAGTTGAAATTAAATAATTAATTTCTTCTTACACTAAATATTAAACCTACCCCAAAATTATGGGGTGGGTTTTTGTCGATTTTAAGGAGGATGTCGAAATGAACCATTATTTTACAAATAATTCCTCTTTGGAGTCAAAACAAAGGACGATTAAATTCGAAATCAAAGAACGAGAATTCGTTTTAAAAACCGACATAGGGGTATTTTGCAAAAATTATTTAGATGAGGGAAGCAAAGCTTTTATTAAAGTTTTACTTACGCAAAATCTTTCTGGTCGTATTCTTGATGTGGGATGTGGTTATGGCCCTATTGGCCTTGTTTTAGCCTCTTTTATACCCCATGGAGAATTTCTATTAATAGATGTTAATGCCCGCGCGTGTATGCTCGCACGTGAGAATGCAAAAAATATGAATTTATCTAACGTGAGAGTTGTAGAAAGTGATATTTATCAAAATGTCACTGGAATGTTTGACAATATTGTTACTAACCCACCTATTAGAGCAGGTAAAAAAGTAATTTATAAAATATTTGAAGACGCGAAAAAATTATTAACATTAAATGGTTCTTTGTATGTTGTCATACGAAAGGATCAAGGAGCAAAGTCAGCTTCAAAATTTATCGAGAATATTTATGGTAATTGTGAACTTATCAAAAGAGATAAAGGTTACTATATTTATAGAGCGATAAATCAAAATAATTAGAAGGGAGAAATTGCATGAGCAATAATTTACAAGACAAGAAATATAAGTACCTTCACAATGGACGAATTGATTTTTCAAAAATCAGTGGATCATTACCACTACCTTACCTTGTTGAAATTCAAACTAAGTCATTCCAATGGTTAAAGG
This sequence comes from Erysipelotrichaceae bacterium, assembly GCA_022772105.1. Lineage (GTDB taxonomy): Bacteria > Bacillota_I > Bacilli_A > RFN20 > CAG-449 > UBA3210. The sequence continues at coordinate 10,551 of JALFBO010000127.1, forward strand.
ATGAAGGAATCGATGAAGTGTTCAAAGATGTTTATCCTATTGCAGATCGTAATGGTAATTTAATTATCGAATACGTATCTTGTCGTTTAGAAGAACCAAAATACGGATACTTAGAATGTAAAACTAGAGATTTAACTTATAGTGCACCTTTAAAAGTCACATTAAGATTAATCAATCAAACAACTGGTGAGATTAAAGAAAATGAAGTTTTCATGGGTGATTTCCCATTGATGACAGATTCTGGAACTTTTATTATTAACGGTGCTGAAAGAGCAATCGTTTCCCAATTAGTTCGTTCTCCAGGTGCCTACATGTCTAAGACAAGAGATAAATCCGGTAAATTTATTTATGGCGGAGATTTAATCCCTACAAGAGGTACATGGATTCAATTTGAATCAGATACAAAAGATTTGTTATCAGTTCGTATCAATAGAACAAGAAAGATGCCTGCTACTATTCTTTTAAGAGCATTAGGCATTTTAGATTATTCTTTAATGTATGATCTATTTGGTGAAGAACCTTCTTTAGTCAACACAATTGAAAAAGAAAAAGAGTTAAATCCTGATAACATTCAAAACGGTGGAACTTTAAAATCCTCTACTGCTCTTTTAGAAATTTATGCGAAATTAAGACCAGGAGAACCAGCTCCAAATGATTCAGCTGCTTCATTCTTCCGCAGTCAATTCTTCGATCATAAACATTATGATTTAGGACGTGCAGGTCGTTTCAAATATGCTAAGAAGCTAGGTGTATATAACCGTTTAGTTGGTCGTTATTTAGCAGAACCATTAGTATCTGTTGATGGAGAAGTTATTTATAACGAAGGTGATTTATTAACTAAAGAAATAGTTGAAAAGTTAAAAGAAGAAAAATTCTTTGAACAAGGTGCTCACGTTGTATATCTTCCAGTAAATGAACTTTTAGATAACCATAATGTTGTCAATAAAGTTAAAGTTTATGCTGATGAAAAGAAAGAAAAAGTTGTCACAATTATTGGTACAGATTTAAACTTAGATGTCCCTTATGTAACTATTCCTGATATGATAGCTACTTTCTCTTATTTTATGAACGTTTCTCAAGAAGTAGGAGATTGTGATGATATCGACCATTTAGGAAATAGAAGAATTCGTTGCGTTGGTGAATTAATTCAAAATCAATTTAGAATTGGTTTATCAAGAATGGAAAGAACAGTTAAGGAAAAAATGTCACTTGCTACTGATGGTGTAGTTACACCTCAAAACTTGACAAACATTCGTCCTTTAACAGCAGCAATTAAAGAATTCTTTGCTTCATCTCAATTATCTCAATTCATGGATCAAACAAACCCTCTAGCGGAACTTGCAAACAAGAGAAGACTTTCTGCTTTAGGTCCTGGTGGATTAACTCGTGATCGTGCATCCTTTGATGTTCGTGACGTTCACCCATCTCACTATGGTAGAATCTGTCCTATTGAAACTCCTGAAGGACAAAACATTGGTTTGATTAACAATTTAGCAGTTTATGCAAAGATCAATGACTATGGCTTTGTAGAAACTCCATATAGAAAAGTTAAAGATTTAGAAGTTCTTGAAGATGCTGAATATTTATCAGCGGATGATGAAAGAAATCACTATATTGCACCAGCAAATATTAAACTTGATGAAAATCATAAGATTGTTGGTGACAAAGTATACGCTCGTTTTAACGGTGAAAACGTTGAAGTGGAAAAAGAGAAAGTTGAATATGTCGACGTTTCTCCAAAACAAATTGTTTCTATTGCGGCAGCTTGTATTCCATTCCTTGAAAACGACGATACAACTCGTGCTTTGATGGGTGCTAACATGCAACGTCAAGCTCTACCTTTATTAAATCCACATGCTCCATTTGTTGGAACGGGTCTAGAACATAACATTGCTAAAGACTCAGGATCATCAATTGTTGCAAGATTCTCAGGAACTGTTAAAGCAGTCGATGCAAAACACATTTTCGTGGTCGGTGATGATGGAGAAGAAAAAGATTATCATCTACAAAAATTTGGTAGATCAAACTCAGGTACATGTATCAACCAAAAACCAATTGTTAAACCTGGTCAACACGTTGAAAAAGGTGATATCATCGCTGATGGACCTGCTATGGACAATGGTGATTTAGCACTTGGTCAAAACGTTACTATCGCATTCATGACTTGGAATGGTTATAACTATGAAGATGCTGTAATCATGTCAGAAAGAATGGTTAAAGATGATGTCTATACTTCAATTCATATCGAAGAATATTCTATTGAATGTAGAACAACAAAATTAGGTGATGAAGAATTCACTCGTGATATACCAAACGTATCCGAAGAAGCAAAATCTAATTTGGATGAATATGGTGTTATTATTCCTGGCGCAGAAGTTAAAGAAGGAGATATCTTAGTTGGTAAGATTACTCCAAAAGGATTAACTGAACCTACTCCAGAAGAAAAATTATTAATGGCAATTTTTGCTGAAAAAACCAAAGATGGAAAAGATACATCTTTAAGAGTACCACATGGTGGTGCAGGTATTGTTCTTGACGTTAAGAGATTTAAACGCGAAGATTGCAAAGGTGAATTACCAGCAGGTGTCAATGAAGTAATTAAAGTATTTATCGTTCAAAAGAGAAAAATCTCTGAGGGTGATAAGATGTCTGGTAGACATGGTAACAAAGGTGTTATTTCTAGAATTTTACCAGTAGAAGATATGCCTTATTTGCCAGATGGAACTCCAGTCGATATCATGTTAAACCCATTAGGTGTTCCTTCACGTATGAACATTGGTCAAATTCTTGAAATCCATTTAGGTATGGCTTGTAAGAAACTTGGCTTAAAGATTGCAACATCAGTATTTGATGGTATGAGCAATGATGAGGTATTCGCATTGATGGATCAAGCGGGAATGGCTCGTGATGGTAAGACGATACTTTATGATGGACGTACAGGTGAAAGATTTGATGAAAGAATCTCTGTTGGTGTCATGTACATGATTAAATTAGTCCACATGGTTGATGACAAATTACACGCTCGTTCAACTGGACCTTACTCTTTAGTTACACAACAACCTTTAGGTGGTAAAGCTCAAAATGGTGGACAAAGATTTGGTGAAATGGAAGTTTGGGCACTTGAAGCTTATGGTGCCGCTCATATCTTACAAGAAATCATCACAATTAAATCAGATGATATGGTAGGAAGAGCTAAAACTTATGAAGCAATTATTAAGGGCGAACCAATTCCTAAATCTGGTATGCCTGAAGCATTCCGTGTCTTAACTAAAGAATTACAATCATTAGCAATTGATGTAAAACTATTAGATAAAGATCTAAAACAAATTAATATAGATACACTTTCTAGAGATAACGAAAGAGAAGCAAAGAAAGTCAATAAAGAAGTTCGTGATATTGCTTCTGAAGTAGCTTATCCAACTGGAGAGTATGAAGAATAGGAGGGCGAAATAATATGTTTGATGTAAATCGTATACAAGCTATTCAAGTAGGTCTTGCATCTCCTGAAAAAATTAGAGAATGGTCTCATGGGGAAGTAAAGAAACCTGAGACAATTAACTATCGTTCTCAAAAGCCAGAAATGGATGGATTATTCTGTGAAAGAATCTTCGGCCCTGCAAAAGATTACGAATGTCATTGCGGAAAATATAAAAAGATTAGATTCCAAGGCGTCACTTGTGAAAAATGTGGTGTTGAAGTAACTACTAAAGCAGTAAGACGTGAAAGAATGGGACATATTGAATTATGTTCTCCATGCGCTCATATTTGGTTCTTAAAAGGTATCCCTTCAAGAATGGGATTAATCCTTGATATTTTACCAAAAGCATTAGAAGAAGTTATTTACTTTGTTTCTCATATCGTATTAAATCCAGGATCTACTTCTGCATTATCTAAAGGTATGGTTCTTGATGAACATACCGCTAAAGAAGTATTTAAAATTGTAATTGGGGAAATTCAAAAAGGCTTAGATCCAGAAGAATATGATTATCAAAAAGCTGAAGAATATATTCAAAGATTAAGCAATCCACAAGATACATTTAACTTTACAACAACATCTCATTTTATCTCAAAATATACAGGCGCTGAATTTGGTTCAGGTGCAGAATCAATTAAGAGATTACTTTCTGAAGTTGATTTAGATAAAGAATTCGAAAAAGTTCAACAAGAAATTAAAGAATCTTCTGGCCAAAAGAGAGCTAAATTATATAAGAGATTAGAATGTATTGAAGCATTTAAGAATTCTGGTAATAAACCTGAATGGATGGTACTTGACGTCCTTCCAGTTATACCACCAGATTTAAGACCAATGCTTCAATTAGATGGTGGCAGATTCGCAACAAGCGACGCTAATGACTTATATAGACGTGTTATTACACGTAACTCACGTTTAAAACGTGAAATTGATATGAACGCTCCAGACGTTATCTTAATGAATGAAAAGCGTATGTTACAAGAAGCTGTTGACGCATTAATCGATAACGGAAGAAGAACCAAACCAGTTACTGGTCCTGGAGGAAGACCACTAAAATCACTTTCTGCTTCTTTAAGAGGTAAACAAGGTAGATTTAGACAAAACTTACTTGGTAAACGTGTAGATTACTCAGGTCGTTCTGTTATTGCTGTTGGTCCATTCTTAAAGATGTATCAATGCGGTATTCCTCGTGAAATGGCTGTTCAATTATTTAGACCATTCATCGCATCAGTTATGATTAAAGAAGGTATCGCTTCTTCTCATAAACAAGCAAACAAGATGATTGATCATTATGATGAAAAGGTATTAGACATCGTTGAAAGAGTTATTAAAGAACACCCAGTTCTATTAAACCGTGCTCCAACTCTTCATAGACTTGGTATTCAAGCTTTCCGTCCAGTTATTGTTAATGGTAGAGCGATTCGTCTTCACCCATTAGTTTGTACTGGTTTCAATGCTGACTTTGATGGTGACCAAATGGCTGTTCACGTTCCTCTTTCATATGAAGCACAAAAAGAAGCTTTAACATTAATGTTAGCTTCTAACAACATTTTGGGTCCTAAGGATGGTAAACCTATCGTTACTCCATCACAAGATATGATTTTAGGTAACTATTATTTAACTCTTGAAAAGGATAAAAATGATTTCTTAAAACATGCTTCTGATTGCCGTGCTCGTGGTGATGAAGAAGAAGCTGAAAGATATGAACTTTATGCAGCTAGTGAAGGTAAAGTATTTAAAAATATTGATGAAGTTATGCTAGCTTATCAAACTCATCAAATTCACTTGCATAACAGAATTGCTCTTCCTGGCTCTGTGATGAATAAAGAAGGATTTAGCGAAAAGATGAATAAATCTTACTTAATTACTACAGTAGGTAAGGTTATCTTCAACCAAATTTTCCCATCTGATTTCCCATATTTAAACAGCACAAGTAAGGATAATCTACTCGCGGATCAAGAAAAATTCTTTGTTCCAAGAGGAACAAATATCAAAGAGTATATCGCTGCATTACCACTTAATGATCCATTCATTAAGAAGAATATCGGTGCGATCATTAACGAAGTATTCAAACGTTATCAATCAACTAAGACTTCAGAAGTTCTTGATAAATTAAAAGATCAAGGTTTCACATATTCCACAGTCGCAGGTATTACTGTTTCTATCGCTGATATTTCAGTAATTCCAGGAAAGAGCGAATTAATTGAAGATGGTGACAAGAAAGTTGCTAAGGTTCAAGGCTTATTCGATCGTGGTTTATTAACAGATGAAGAAAGACATAAACAAGTTATTGATGTCTGGACTAAAGTTAAAGAGAAAGTTGAAGATATCTTAAAAACAACCATTAACGCTGATAAAGAAAATCCAATTTATATGATGAGTAAATCAGGTGCTCGTGGTAATACTTCTAACTTCGTTCAATTGTGTGGACTTCGTGGTTTGATGGCTAACCCATCAGGTGAAACTATCGAATTACCAATTAAATCTTGTTTCCGTGAAGGATTAAACGTTTCTGAATTCTTTATTGCTACTCACGGTGCTCGTAAGGGTGGTGCTGATACTGCTTTAAAGACTGCTGACTCTGGTTATTTAACAAGAAGACTTGTCGACGTATCTCATGATGTCATCGTAAGAGAAGTAGATTGTGGTACAGACCATGGTACAGAAGTTTACGCAATTAAAGATACTAAGAAAGATTCAATTATTGTACCTTTATACGATCGTTTAGTAGGAAGATTTGCTCTTTATGATGTGGTAAATCCAGCTACAGGTGAAGTTATTGTTAAAGGCAATGAAATGATCAATGAAGATGAAGCAAAAGCAATCATTGATGCTGGTATTGAAAAAGTTCAAATTAGATCATTATTTGGTTGTGAAACTAAAGATGGTGTTTGCGTACACTGCTATGGTAGAAACTTAGCAACTGGTAAATTAGTAGAATGTGGCGAAGCTGTAGGTGTTATGGCTGCTCAATCTATCGGTGAACCAGGTACTCAATTAACTATGAGAACATTCCATACTGGTGGTGTTGCTGGTGGCGATATTACACAAGGTTTACCTAGAGTTGCCGAACTATTTGAAGCTCGTAACCCTAAAGGTGAAGCTCTCATTACAGAAATCAGTGGTACTGTTGACAGCATTAAACAAGAAGGTGGCCGTTTCACAATTGTAGTTAAGAATAACTTAGAAGAAAAAACTTATGTCACAAATTATGGCGTTAAGTTAAGAGTCCAAGTTGGTTCTCAAGTTTCCAATGGTGATAAGTTAACAGAAGGCGCTATTAATCCTAAAGAATTATTAAGAGTTTCTGATGTTACTAAAGTTCAACGTTACATTGTTAAAGAAGTTCAAAAGGTTTATAAAGGAAACGGTATTGATGTTTCTGATAAACACATTGAAGTTATCGTTAAACAAATGTTACGTAAGATCTTAATTGTTGATGCTGGTGATACAAATATGTTACCAGGTACAAAAGTTGATATCTTAACATTTACTAAATTAAATGAAGAAGTTATCCTAAAAGGTAATCGTCCAGCTGTTGGTACTCCATTAGTTCTTGGAATTACTAAGGCTGCTCTTGATACAGAATCATTCTTATCTGCTGCTTCTTTCCAAGAAACAACAAGAGTATTAACTGATGCTGCTATTAAAGGAAAAATTGACTACTTACATGGCTTAAAAGAAAATGTTATGTTAGGTAAATTAATTCCAGCTGGTACAGGCTTAAGAGAGGAAGAAGAAATCGAAGAAGAATACTTTGAAAAAGAAGAATTATCTCCTCTTGCTTCCGCTCCTGTTGAAGCTGATAAGGAAGATGCAAACGTCCTTAACTTCTTAAAATTTGATTAATATCAATTTATAAACTTGCTGAATTTATCAGCAAGTTTTTTTATCACTTTTTTGACATTTGTAATTTACATACAATATTATTTTTTGTAAAATAAACAAGACATAGGAGATAAAGAGTATGGAATACAATATGAAATTAGGTTGGATTGAAGTGATATGTGGTCCGATGTTTGCGGGAAAAAGTGAAGAATTAATTAGAAGAATAAAAAGGCTAGAATACGCTAAAAAGAAGGTCGTTGTTTTTAAGCCAACTATCGATAATCGTTACTCAGAAAATGAAGTTGTATCTCATAATAAAAGAAGCACCAAATGTTATAATTTATCAAATTCATTAGATGCTTTTAAATATATTGATGATACGACATATGCAGTAGCTTTTGATGAAGTACAATTTATGGATGAAAACATCGTCTCAGTTTGTGAAAAACTTGCAACTGATGGAAAAAGAGTAATTTGTGCTGGACTAGATTTAGACTTTAGAGGTGAACCATTTTCTATCATGCCTGAATTATTAACACGAGCTGAATATGTTACTAAATTAACCGCTATATGTGTAAAATGCGGAAGTAATGCGACAAGAACGCAAAGAATAGTTGATGGAATTCCTGCTCCATATGATTCTCCACTTGTAATAATTGGTGCTTCTGAAGCCTATGAACCACGTTGCCGTCATTGTCATGAAGTTCCAAATAAGCCGTTTTTTAATAAATAACTATCAAAGCCTTTTAAGGCTTTTTTTAATTAAAAAAAGCACCAAAAAGATGCTTTTTAACTGTTTAATTATTTTGTCTAGTTTCTTCTTTAGAAGACAACTTATCTTTCTTTATTAATAGTACTTCAATTTGATTTTCTTCTATTAAATCTAGATGGTACAATGCTGGACTTAAAGCTTTGATAATTAGATATAGTACAAGTGATTGAGGCACTAAGAAGATAATATTTTTTGGTAAAGAGAATATTAGTGCATATGATAAGGTTTGATCAAATGTATAAGAACAAATAATTCCCCAACAGATAGACCCGAAAATTACATTCATCAAGAAGTTAACAAATATTCTAGAAATAAAACAGCGAGAATAAGAAATTCTTGCTCGATATAATAATAAGCCATAAATAAATCCAGTTAATGCTGCTTGAAGAGTGTATCCGATGAAGAAAGTCATAGAACTTTGATAAAGAATATATCCTAATGTATCAGATAGAAGACCTAAGACTAGTCCTGCAACTGGACCATAAAGCATTGCACCAACTGCAAAGAATATATAAGTTAAAGAGATACCTAAATTTCCAAAGCCTGTTGGAAGAGAGAAAGCTTTACATATTAACATAATACCAAGAAGCATGGCGAGTACACTGATGTTTTTTGTGGACTTAAATGCTTTGAAAGCTTCTTTCCAATATTGTTTATGAAATGGAGTAAAGAAAGTTTTTTGATTATCATAAGGAGAAAGTTCTATCTCTCCATACTTTTTATATTTTAATAAAGAAAAGAATACGTATAATCCTGTGAATAAAATGGCACTTCCTCCACTTACAGAATAGATGACTCCATTACTTACTGGACTAACCTTTTTAAAATCTAAAGTTTGGTAAAGATCAAGCGTATATTCATTTTGTGAGCAATATTTTGTGATTGCAGTTTTTAAGAATGTTTTTGCTCTTGTTGAAACAGTTTTAGAAGTTTTTATAAAGAAGTCTTCGTAATAAGAAGATTTAGTGGTAATAGTATAAGTGCTATCTCTATTTGAAATAGATATAGCATCATCATTAATTAAATCCTTTATATTAATATTGTCATAATAGTGATTATCTTTATTTTGAAAATCCTTTTGTACACTAAGAAGAAACTCTTCACTTAGAAAAGAAGTGAAAGATATTTCTTTATTAGCTTTGACATCAAAACTGAATTGATATTCACTTGTATAGGTTTTAACGACACTAGTTAGAGTAAAACCTAATAAAAAAGAGGAAAAAAGAACTAATATAATAATTAATTTTTCTTTCCATAAATGGTTTAAATATTCTTTCATAAAAAAAGACCTCCCGAATATTGTTCGCAAAGGTCCGCTCTGACATTAACACAGCGGACGCGTTAGAAAACCGCCACAATGTGTTCGTCGTAAATTGTCTTCCTCAAAATACGCACTTTACGCTTTCTAACTTCTCTGTAATTACTTAATCATTATATCAATTATATATATACATTTAAACAAAAGAATTATGAAAATGTATTCATTATATTATCTTTGCTTTCTAAAAAAATGAAGCAAAAGTAACGTGTACGTAAAAAAAGTGAAAAATGATAATAAATGTATTTTTTACGCAAACACGCAAAATAATTCTAATGTTAATTATTGTATATAAATCACTAGTTTTAAGCCGAAATTTGCATATTTTAGATATGCTAAATAAAGAGTAAAAAAAGGTGTTAAAAGTTTATGAATGTGTACGCCATACAAACAATTATGGCCGTTTTTGTCTTTTGTGAAAATGATAAAAAATTTTTTGTTGACTTTATTTATATAAGGTGGTAAAAATGTGACTATACTAATTTAGCAATGACCGTATGTGAATTTACTAGATAGTATTTAATTAAATAAAGAAGGAGGAAATTTTTCCATGAAAAAAACAAAAACATTATTATGTGTTTCTGCTATGGTTATCAGTGGTTTGTCATTCGCTGCTTGTTCAATTGGTAATAAACCTGCAAGCAATGATACAACATCAAATGATCCAGCATCAAATGTTACAACATCAAATCCTAGTTCTGATGTAACTACAACAGAAACTACTACATCAACTCCAGAAGTTGATTATCACATTGATCTAGAAGATTATAAGCTATATGTTAAAGCTGATTTAAAGGATTATGTTGCCGGTATTGTTAAACAAGTTACTGATACTACAGTATTAAGTAATATTGATGCAGCAAAAACAGCAGCTCAAACAAGCATTGAAGCAGGTGCTTCTGTAAGTGATGTTATGGCAGCTTATAAAGCAGGTAAAACCGCTATTGCAAAATGTGTTCCATACGCAAATGGTGTTCAATCATTCTCTGCAGAATCAAATGAAGAAAAGACAGACATCTTAGGTACATTAGAAGCATACGCAGTTAGAAATGGTATGACAGGTATTTCACTATTTGAAAATGGTGGATACGTTATGTATAATCCACGTGTTAAATTAGGTACAGAAAACTACATTCCAGGATATGGTTTTGGTACTTTAGCAGAAGGTTCAATCACTGCTGATTTAGCAAATGAAACAAACCCTGACTGGAAGAGATACTACCATTCATCAGATGCTTCTGATCCAGGTACAGCTAACTATTTAAATGACAATGGTTCACAAGTTGCTGATTACTATGGTTATATGGGTGCTTCATTCTTCACAACATTTATGAATGAAACAAAAGATGGTTATGACTGGGTGCCAGAATTAGCAAAAGAATTACCAGTTGCTGTAAACGAAGAAAATGGTCAAGCTACAAAATGGAAATTTGAAGTTAAAACAGGTGCTTCAGATGGATTAAAATACAATACTAACTCTACAAAAAGAGCTAAATACAACAACAGATTAGTTGCTCCAGAAGACTATATTACTCCATTTAAATTATTATTAACACAATCTAATGATTTATTCCGTGGTTCTGAAATGGCTGGTGCTACTTCAGGCGCTATTAAAGGTGCTAAAAGTTACTATGATGCTTCAAAGAGTGGATTTAATGAAGAAGCTTGGAAAAAGGTTGGTTTAGGTATTACTGAAGAAGGTGGAAAAACATATTTCAATGTCGAATTCACTACTCCATTAACACAATTCTATGCAATGTACTATATTGCATCTAATTTATATATGCCAGTTCCTCAAGAATTTATTGATGAAGTTACAGTTGCAAACTATTTAGGCTATAATGCTGACAAAACAGAAACTCCAATTGATAACTCATTATCTCTTGGTGCATATACATTGGAAGCATGGGAAACAGATAAACACGTTGTTTATAAAAAGAATCCTAACTATGTATTTGCTTCAACTAAATATCAAATCCCTGGTGTTAAAGTTTCTATTTTAAAAGCTGCAGCTAGTGATGAAACAGCAGTTATTAAAGAATTCATAGCAAATAATTTAGATGCTTCTGGTATTCCTCAAACAATGTTAGAAGATTACAAGAATGATCCAAGAACAAGAAAAACTACAGGTGATTCCAACTTCAAACTAAATGTTAATGCATGTAGCCAAGAAACATGGGAATACTTATTTGGTGAAAACGGTGTAGTTGCACAAACTCCAAAAGCAAAATATTGGCAAGTTAAACCATATTTAGGTAACTCTCACTTCATTAAAGCATTATCATTATCAATTGATAGAAATACATTCGCTGATGCTCGTGGTTCAATCCCATCAGTTGACTGGTTATCTTCTAACTATATGTCAGATCCAGTAAATGGTATCTCATATTCTACAACTCAAGCTCACAAGGACGCAGTTGCAGGCTTATTGAGAGATACAGATAATGGTTATAGCTTAGACTTAGCACGTGATTACTTCAGAGTTGCAATTGCTGAATTAGAAGCTGAAGGAAAATTAACTCCAGGTACAACAGCAAATCCAACAGTCTTACCATTAGAAATCGCATGGATGTATCCACAACATGAAAAGAATTATCATAACGAAATTAAACAATACTTTGAAGCAGCATTTAACGATGTTTCAGTAACAGGCGGAAAATATAAACTTGAAGTTTCATTCTGGGTTGGTTCTGCTTGGTCAGATGTCTACTATAAAAAGATGATGTTAGGTCAATTTGACTTAGGCTTCGGTTCAATTTCTGGTAACGCATTAAACCCACTTGATTTCTGTAGCGTATTATCATCAGATCAAAGCATTTCTGGTGGATTTACTCTAAACTGGGGTCTTGATACAAATAATCCAGACGCAGACGCTTTAGTATATAACGGAGCAAGATGGTCATTCGATGCTCTTTATACAGCAGCAAATAGTGTTGCGATTGTTAACGATGGTGTATATGTTCCAGCAGTTACATTTGTTGACGAAGTTACAACAAAGAATGCAGACGGTACAATTACTTCTACTCTTACAGTAAAAGCAAATGCTGAAGGCGTTGACTTCTTAGCTTATAACTCATTAATTTCTAATGATGATTGGACCGTATATGAAGCATTAGGTGCAGCAGCGGTAGCTACAGTCGATAATGGTGATGGTACATTCACTGTTACAATTACAGTTTCAGCTGCACTAGTTGAAAAATATGGTGAATCATTCTTCTATGAAGTTCTTTATATAACAGAAGTTGCTGGTATTCAAGTAGATACATATGTTGATATTTATGTATCAGCAGCAGTAGCTGAATAAAAATAGCTAATTTAAAAATAACAATTAGGTTAGTTTACTAATCTAATTGTTTTTTTATCTATTTTTGCATTTTATACTACGTATAAAGCTTCAAATAATGTATAATAAAAAATATTAATAGGAGGAGGTCTTTTTTATGACAAAGTATGTATTAAAAAGAATTGCACTGGCATTTATGACCGCTGTAATTATTTTGTCATTAACATTTATTTTGATAAAACTGTTGCCTTTTGAACAACCAGTAGGACTAGATCCGCAAAAATTTGCTTATTATCAAGATCAAGTTAGACTAGGCTTTGTTCAATCATTTAACAAAGCACAAACAAATAAAGGAAAACTATTATGGAGTTATTCTTCTAGTGGACAACAATATTATTACTATCAAGTTCCAGTATTCCAACAATTTTTTAATTGGCTTAGAAACATATTAACTAGATGGGATTGGGGAACTTCGGTAAAAATTCAAGCCAATGTTGCCGCAACAGTTATTATTGGAGAAAGAATTAAAGTATCAATGTTACTTAACATTTTTTCAGTTGTTTTTTCTGTTCCTATCGGTATTGCATTAGGTATATGGGCTGCCTTAAAGAAAAATACTATTACCGATCATATTATTTCTACTTTAATTATGGTATTTATTTCAGTACCTAGTTTCGTTTTAATTACGTTTTTGATGTTATGGCTATGTTATGGGGCAGAGGTATTGCCAACTCAATGGCCATCAGCTAGTGCTCCTTTCGATATAAGATTAAAAGCATTTATATTACCAGTATTCTGTTTGTCTTTTGGATCAATATGTGGATACTGCCGTTTCACAAGAGCGGAACTTTGTGAAGTTATGGAAAGTGATTACTTATTACTTGCAAGAACAAAAGGATTAACTAAAAGACAAGCAATTTTACGTCATGCTTTAAGAAATGCGATGGTTCCAATTGTTCCATCAATTATTGCTGAATTCTTATCAATTATGGGTGGTTCTATGATTCTAGAGAACTTATATGGAATTCCTGGAATTGGTAGTTTATTCGTCGATTCATTAAATGCGAAAGATTACAATATCTTATTCGTTGACATGGCAATCTTTACAACGCTTGGTTTATTAGCGGGCGTTCTATTAGATATATCTTATGGATTTATTGATCCAAGAATTAGAATGGGGGCGAAGAAATAATGTTTAATTTTGAAGAAAATAATAAAGAAGCATTATCTCGTGTTTCTGTAAACAAAGAAGACTTTGTTTTAGTTCAAGATAATGTTAAAATTTCAGATAAAAAATTTGAATCTAAGCCTACAACATTCATTAAGGATGCTTTCCGTAGATTTAAGAAAAATAAATCATCTGTCGCAGGTGCAATAATTTTAGGTATTTTAATTGTTTTAACTTTAATAGTTCCTGTCGTATCTAACAGAGACATTAAAACAGTAAAAGTTAAAGAAAAATTCTTGGCTCCAAAACTTTTTGCTGCTGGAACTGGTTTTTGGGATGGTACTAGAAAAGTTAGTGGTGCTGTCTATGATTTAGATAATGAAGTACCAGCAGGATACTATGAACCAGCGTGTTCTAAAGTTAAAGTTGATGAAGAGTATACTTATATCAATAAAGCTCATGAGTTTGCTAAAGAAGGATATGTTCACTTTTTGAATGAAAAAGTTGATAAAGAAGAAGATAGAAAAATTAAGACGCTATATACTTATAGTAAAACTAAGTTTAACGCTAACTCTCAATATAAAGTTGATATTGAAATGGGTAGTGAGCAAACTTTTGATTATGAACTTGGTGAATATCGTATTTCTTTAAGATATAACATTGATAGTGTAACTAAAGAATATGATGAATTAGTTTTAAAAGATTGGTCTAAAGATTATTCTAATCAAACAATCGATATTTCACAAACAATGAAAGATGCATCAATAACAGTTATAAGTGGTGCAAATTTTGTATTTGAACTTAAACCAATAGAAAATAAAACTTCTTACATCTTGATTAAAAGCATTAAATTCTCATGCCTAGAAGGTATGTCAAATGAAGAGTTACTAGAAAAAATGTCATTTGATAATGCTTCAAAAATGGTTTTACTTGCACAAGATGAAGAAACAAAAAAATTCCCTGAAGGATATTGGCAAGCAACTGGTACTAAATCAATATATGGCGCAAAAATTAAGTATTGTTCTTTCGTTTATGATACTTATATTGCAGCATATGATGAAACAGAAATTACTTTAGCTAAATCTGATTTAGATTCATATATTGCTAACGGATGGTGCACTTATAATTATTCAACAGATACAACACCAGGTGAATTTGTTGTTTTAGATGAAAAGAAATGTCCAATTACAGGTGTTACAAGTC
>JALFBO010000153.1 GCA_022772105.1 Erysipelotrichaceae bacterium
TTATGATCAATTAGTAATTGATTTGAAAATATCTCGTAGAACTGTTTCAAGAGTTTTTGTTTCATTAGTGGAAAAAGGATATATTGAAAGAATAGGAACTAATAAAAAAGGTTATTGGAAAATAATTAAATGAAAGATAAATTAGAATTAATAGAGGTGATAAACTCATGATGTTTCCAAATAAATGGAGAGAAACTATTGACCCTTTTACATTGAATTTTAAATATTTTATATTAAAAGAAATTTTAGGATATCCTCATGCTGGTAATGATGTGTTTTATGTAAAAGGTATTTATAATGGCGATGAAATATATGCATTCATAAAAGTAGATAGACAAAAAGGTGCGGATGTCAAGAATGAGATTGAAGTATTAAACAAAATACATATAGAAAATATACCGCAAATAATCGATTATGACCCAAAAATGACATATAGAGTTTCTATTGCTTTAAAAGGTGAAAGATTATCAACAATATTAGGAGATAACTTAAATTTGGAATCACTAGAGTATTTAGAAAAGTATGGGAGAAAATTAGGTGAAATTCATCTGATTGAAGGTGATTTTGAAAATGTTAAGGATAGAAGATTCTTTCATATTCCATCAATGACTTATTTTGAAGAAAATAATTTAGACATAAATATATATAAATATTTAAATAATAATAAACCCGAATTAATTAATTATTGTTTTTGCCATGGTGATTTCCATTATGCTAATATTCTTTGGGAAAATAAAAATATTTCTGGAATTTTAGATTTTGAACTTGCAGGTATAGGTAATAAAGAATTTGATATTGCATGGGCAATTATTTTACGACAAGGACAAAAATTTTTAAAAACAAATGTAGAAATAGAAAAATTTATGAAGGGCTATAATAGTGTTAATCATTGTAACATTAATTATGTAAAATACTACATGATTTTAATATATGTTTGGTTTTATGAGTTTAGTAATGCAGAACATAAAAAGGTCATACTTTCTGAAATAGAAAGACTTAAATAAATTCCAATTTCGTTCAGAAATAGGAACATGTAAAATATTTAACTTTTTTTACGTTTACAAGGCTTAGGGAAGGCATTTTTTTATAGAAACTACAAATTAAAAAAATGAAGATTTTATGAAGAGCAAGAGAGATACGTATGGTGTAGTAAATGTAAATTATCTAGGACAGAGTTCTCATTTTTTTAGATTTGATCTCTTTATTGATGCATAATAATTAAGTAATTATTTTTCGTTTTATTCGATAAGATAGGGCCGCTAATAGCTCGTATGGAGTCACTGAGTAAATAGAAGCCATCTTTTGGCAAGGTAATGAAGGGGAGATTATTTCAATATATTCTCCTTCTTCATACTTATTTTTGCTAAAGAACATCATATAATCCATGCATGTTTTTCCAACTTGCATTAAGTATGCATCTTTATAAGCTATGGTTAATCTATCTTTTGACCACCCATCTGCATATCCTAAAGAAACGGTGTAAAGATAGCCCTCTTCTTTAATTATTCCTTCTAGGTCATATCCAACTTTTTCATTGATTTTGACACTTTTTCTTCTTACTATAGGGACGTGTAAAGACAATACTTCTTTTAGAATTAAAGATTTTATATATGATATACCGAAAAGAGCAATACCTACTCGAACATGAGTGGTATAAGATGGTGACTTATGTAAATAGGAAGATGAACATAAATGAATAACTATATTATTTGTATTTGGAATCATAGAACATATTTCATGAAACACTTTTTCTTGTTCCATAAATGATGACTCACATGCAATATGAGAATATACGCCCTTGATTTTAAGGTTAGTTAAAGAATAATTTTTAATAACATTGATATCATCTTTGCTTAATCCTAATCTATTCATACCTGTATCTATTTTTAAATGTGCTACTACAGGAACAGGGGATTTTTTGATATCTTCTATTTGGGATAATGATACGATAGAAATCGTTATTTGATAAGAATAAGCTAATGCATATTCATTAGTTCTTTCTAAAAGGAGAATTGTTCCTCCGATATTATTTTTTCTTAGATATATAGCCTCTTCTAGGGTAGCAACCGCAAAAAAGGTGACACCTGAAGCAAAAAGAATGGAAGCAATTTCTAGAATGCCTAAACCATAAGCGTTAGATTTAACTACTGCAATTACTTCCTTACTAGATAATTTTTTTATTTGAGAATAATTATAAAGTAGATTTTGTTTAGAAATTGTAATTTGTGCTCGCATAGTAAAATGTATGAAACAAGCATAAAAAAAAGACTGGCTATCAGTCTTAATTATTTCAATAAATTTAATTCTTCTAAAAGCTTCTTGAATTTTTTAGCAACAGCTTCTTCTGTGTCGCCTTCAATAACTATTTTAAATTCTTCGCCATGACGGATAACTAAAGCCATCATATTCATAATTGATTTCAAATCAGCTTCGTCATCATGAGAATAAAGAGTAACTTTACATGAGGTACGATTTGCTTCTGCAACTAATTCAGCAGAAAGACGTGAGGTGAGACCGCTAGGATTATTTACTTTACCATATAGTTGTTTCATAAGTGTTATACCCCCTATATATGTCTATTTTATACTTTTTAAACATCATATTCAAATAAAAATGCATTAATAAGTATTTTTCGTTATCTTTGTCAACAATTTTTAAAAAATTATTCTTTTTTATAGAATAGTATCTCCTTTATGTTTGTCTTATTTTGTCAATAAATAAAAAAGAAATTTTTAAGGTAAAACTTTTTTTATTAACAAGTTACACTATATAGTGTATAATGTTTTTGGTTTTATAGGAGGAAATTAAAATCATGGAAGAGATTAAAAAATCATTTCTCTCAGTCGATGGCAATACTGCAACAGCATTAGCTTCATATAATTTTACTGAAGTGGCTAGTATTTATCCAATTACTCCATCTTCAACAATGGCAGAATTAATTGATCAATATGCATGTGAAGGTAAAAAGAATTGCTTCGGCACACAAGTTAAAGTCGTAGAAATGCAATCAGAAGCAGGTGCTTCAGGAACAGTTCACGGCGCATTACAAGCAGGAGCATTAGCTTCAACATATACAGCTTCACAAGGCTTACTATTAATGATTCCAAATATTTATAAATGGGTCGGTGAATGCTTACCAGCAGTTCTTCACGTATCTGCAAGAAGCTTAGCTACTCGTTCATTATCAATCTTTGGTGATCACCAAGATATTTATGCATGTAGACAAACAGGTGCTACAATGATCTGCTCACACTCAGTTCAAGAATGTGCAGAACTTGCAATGGTTTCTCACTTAGTGGCTATTGAATCAAGAGTACCAGTAATTCATTTCTTTGATGGATTTAGAACATCTCACGAAATTCAAAATATTGAATTTGTTGATACAGCAGAATGGAATAAACTTTTAAATGTAGAAGCTTTAGAACAATTCAGAAAAGAAGCATTAAACCCACATACTCATCCAGTTACACGTGGTGGTGCTGAAAACGATGATATTTACTTCCAAGGTAGAGAAGCTCAAAACGCTCACTTTGCTAAAGTAATTGATGTTGCTGAAAAGTACTTTAAAGAAGCAACAAGATTAACAGGTAGAGAATACGCTCCATTTACATATTATGGTGCAAGCGATGCTACAAAAGTTATTATCGCTATGGGCTCTGTAACAGAATGTATCAAAGAAGTCGTTGATGCATTAAATGCAAAGGGAGAAAAAGTTGGTTTAGTTAAAGTTCATTTATATAGACCATTCTCAACAAAACATTTAGTTGACGTTATTCCTGCATCAGTTAAGAAAGTAGCAGTTCTTGATAGAACTAAAGAAATGGGAGCAGATGGCGAACCTCTATACTTAGATGTTGTTGCTGCATTTGCTCAACAAGGAAGAAACTTCGACGTTGTAGTTGGAGGACGTTATGGTTTATCATCAAAAGATACTCAACCAAAACACATGAAATCAGTTTACGATTTCTTAGACAACAATCCATTCCATGGATTCACAGTAGGAATTATTGATGATGTTACTCATTTATCAATTCCAGTAGATAATAACTTCCATGTTACAGGAAATTATACATCATGCTTATTCTATGGTTTAGGTTCAGACGGTACAGTTTCTGCAAATAAATCATCAATTAAAATTATCGGTGATGCTACTCACCAATATGCACAAGCTTACTTTGCTTATGACTCAAGAAAAGCAGGCGGTGTTACTCGTTCACACTTAAGATTTGGTAAAGAACCAATTCGTTCTACATATTATGTTGAACACGCAGACTTCTTATCATGCTCACTTGATACATATATGTTCAAGTTCGATATGATTTCATGCTTAAAAGAAGGTGGAACATTCTTATTAAATACAGATATCCCAGCTTCTGAAATTGCTTCAAGAATGCCAAATAGAATGAAAAAGCAATTAGCAGAAAAACACGCTAAGTTCTATATTATCGATGCTAACGCAATCGCTGCAAAGATCGGTTTAGGCCGTAGAACAAATACTATTCTTCAAGCTTCATTCTTCTATCTAAATCAAAACATTATGCCATATGCAGAAGCACAAGATTGGATGAAGAAATTTGCTAAGAAAGCATACGGTAAGAAGGGCGATGCAATCGTTCAAATGAACTGGGATGCTATCGATGCTGGTGCACAAGGCTTAGTAGAAGTTCCAGTTGATCCTGCATGGGCAAATCTTCCAGGAGAAAGAGTTTATGCAACAACAGGTGATGAATATTTCGATTCATATGTAAATGTTATCGGTTCATTAGATGGATATGATCTTCCAACATCAAAATTCACAGAATATGAATTATTAACAGGTACAATGAGAAATGACGTTACATTCAATGAAAAACGTTCTATTGCTGATAGAGTTCCAGTATGGCACAAAGAAAATTGTATTCAATGTGGACAATGTGCATTCGTATGTCCTCACGCAACAATTAGACCATTCTTATTAAACGATGACGAAATGGCTAAGATGCCAGAAATTGCTAAAGATGATGTTTTAGTGGCAATGGGCGGACCAGCAGTTAAAGGCTTAAAATTCAGAATTCAAGTTTCTCCACGTAACTGTGTAGGCTGTGGATTATGTGCAATCGAATGTCCAGGTAAGAAAGATCCTGCAACAGGAGAAAACAAGAAAGCTTTAACTATGGAAGAAGCTAAATCACAATTCCCACAAGAAGAAGCTGCAAATTACTTATACAAACATGTTGAATATAAGACAGGTGGATTCCCAGTTACAACAGTTAAAGGTGCTTCATTATTAATGCCATATGTTGAAGTATCTGGTGCATGTGCTGGCTGTGGTGAAACTCCATATTACAGATTAGTATCTCAACTATTTGGTAAAGATATGTTAGTTGCTAACGCTACAGGTTGTTCATCAATCTATAATGGCTCTACTCCATTAACTCCATTCTGCACAGATAAGAATGGTGAAGGTGTTGCTTGGGCTAACTCATTATTCGAAGACAATGCTGAATTTGGCTTTGGTATGAGAGTTGCAACAGACTATAAGTTAGGCGAAATTTGCCGTATCTTAGAAGAAAATAAAGCTAACTGTGAAGAAGAATTAGTCGCAGTTATTGACGATTACATTGCAAATATCAAGAATCGTGATTATGTTAGAACAATTAAAGATAAACTTGTTTCATTAGTCAAGGCTTCTAGCTGCGAAGGCGTTAAAGAAGTATTAGCTTATGAAAGAGATTTAATCGACAAATCAATTTGGATTGTCGGTGGTGATGGCTGGTCTTACGATATTGGCTATGGAGGTGTCGATCACGTTCTTGCTAACGAAGACGATGTTAACATCTTAGTATTAGATACAGAAGTTTACTCAAATACTGGTGGACAATCATCAAAATCTTCTCAAACAGGTTCTATCGCTAAATTTACTGCTTCTGGTAAGAAGACAGCAAAGAAATTCTTAGCATTAATGGCTATTCAATATGGTCACGTTTATGTTGCTCAAGTTTCTATGGGCGCTAATAAGATGCAAGCAATTAAAGCATTAAAAGAAGCTGAATCATACAATGGTCCTTCTCTAATCATCTGCTACTCTCCATGTGCAAACCATGGTATTAAAGGCGGTTTAGCAAATGCTCAAATCACTGAAAAGAAAGCTGTTGAATGCGGCTACTTCCCAATCTTTAGATACGATCCACGTAAAGGGGACGCAGCTCTTCAATTAGATTGTGCAGAACCAGACTTTAGCAAATTCCGTGATTTCGTAATGTGTGAAACTCGTTATTCACAACTTCCAAAAGTTAACCCAGAACATTGTGAAGAATTATTAACAAAATCACAAAAATATGCAGAAGACAGATGGAATAGATTAAAGAGATTCGGAAAATAATTTATCCTATTAAAGGAGCTGTAAAGAAATAGAATTTTAGATAAATTTTCTCTAAAAGACTGTTTCAAAACAGCTCTTTTTATTATTGCTAGATAAAAATTTTTATTTTCTTACATAGTAAGTGTGGATAGATAAAAAGCAAATAAAATTATTTATTACAATAATCTAGCAGCTTTATTTATTAATAAACTTCATTATTTGTTTTATTTTTTTTGTCTTTATTTTTTGCTTAATTAAAACCTATATTTATAAAATAAAGCTCAAGAGCTATCTTCTTTATAGTTTTTTTATAAATGTTTTTTGTAAATTAGTTTCCTTTTGTTAAAACTAATTAAGGTATATGATAAAATGAAATATTATAAAATAAGTTGTTTCTAGATGAAAAGAAACAAAACAAAGAAGGAGGAAAGAACATATGGCTTCAAAAGATATTATTATTCGCGGTGCACGAGAAAATAATTTACAAAATATCGATATTACTATTCCTAAAGAAAAACTTGTTGTTTTTACTGGAGTTTCAGGTTCTGGTAAATCTACTTTAGCTTTTGATACGATTTTTAGTGAGGGACAAAGAAGATATATGGAATCATTATCCTCTTATGCACGTCAATTTTTAGGCAATTTTGAAAAGCCTGATGTCGATTCGATTGAAGGATTAAGTCCATCTATTGCTATTGATCAAAAGACAACATCTCATAATCCTCGTTCTACAGTTGGTACAGTTACTGAAATATATGATTATTTTCGTTTATTATATGCTCGTATTGGAGTGGCATATTGTCCAACACATAATGAACCTATTGTTAAGTTTACTCCTACTCAAATGGTCAATATAATCAAAGATAAGCCTTTAGGAAGCAAGATATATATTTTAAGTCCCATTGTTAATAATGAAAAAGGAACTCATAAAGATACCTTAGCCAAATTTCAAAACCGTGGTTTTGAAAGAGTAAGAATAGATAAGAATGAAATATATCGTTTTTCAGAACTACCACCTCTTGATAAAAACATTCGTCATACAATAGATATCGTCGTGGATAGATTAATTCTTAAAGAAGATTCTTCTTCGCGCTTATTTGAATCTATTGAGACGGCATTAGATATTGGAGATGGGTATGTTATTATCAAAGTCAATGATGAGGAGATTATGTTTTCAGAACATCAATCTTGCAAATACTGTGGTTTTACAGTTCCTCCTTTAGAACCAAGATTATTTTCATTTAATTCTCCTCTTGGTTGCTGCCCAGATTGTCGTGGGTTAGGCATTAAAAGGGAACCTTCAGTAAGCAAATTAGTCCCTAATGAAAATTTTTCAATAAATCAAGGTGCGATAGTATATTATAAAAATATTATTGGTTCTACGAATATTGAATGGCAAGAATTTGAATATTTATGTTCTTATTATGGAATTCCTATGGATGTTCCTTTTAAAAAATTAACTAAAGAACAAAAAGAAATTATTTTTTATGGCGCTAAAACACCTATTAGTTTTACTATTAAAACAGTTTCTGGTAATACCGTTAACCGTGTGGGAGTTGAAGGGATAATTACAAAAATTAGTCGTCTTTACAATACTACTTCTTCTGATATGATGAGAGAATATTACGGTACATTTATGGAAGATACAATTTGTCCTACATGTAAGGGGGCAAGGTTGTCCAAGGAAGTTCTTGCTGTCAAAGTAGGCGGATTAAATATTTATGAATTGACTTGTTTATCCTTAGTGAAACTTAAGGAATTCTTTACTTCTTTAAAACTTACCCCAACAGAAAAAGAAATATCAAAAATGGTTATTAAAGAAATCAATTCTCGCGTGGATTTTTTAATTAATGTAGGTCTAGAATATTTAACTTTATCACGTATGGCAATGACTTTATCCGGAGGAGAAAGTCAACGTATTCGTCTTGCAACGCAAATCGGTTCTAAATTATCAGGAGTATTATATGTTTTAGATGAACCTTCTATCGGCCTTCATCAAAGAGATAACGATAAGCTGATAGCAACTTTAAAAAGTATGGTAGATTTAGGCAATTCTTTAATTGTTGTTGAACACGATGAAGATACGATGCTTAATGCTGATTTCCTTGTTGATATTGGTCCTGGTGCTGGGGAACACGGAGGAAAAATCTGTGCTGCGGGTACACCAGAAGAAGTAATGAATAATCCTTTTTCTTTAACAGGACAATATTTAAAAGGGGAAAAATTTATTCCTTATCCTCTTCATAGAATGAAAGGAAGCGGTAATTTTATTTCTGTTAACAACGCAACTTGTAACAACTTAAAAAATGTAAATGTAAAATTTCCGTTAGAAACCTTTATTGCTGTTACTGGAGTATCTGGTTCGGGAAAGTCTTCCCTAGTTACCGAAGTATTATATAAAAGCGTAAACAAGTATTTAAATGATTCTAAAGATAAACCAGGAGCTTGTGATTCAGTGACAGGAATACAAAACATAGATAAGGTAATTAACGTTTCCCAAGATCCAATAGGAAAGACACCACGTAGTAACCCAGCAACTTATATAGGAGTATTTGATGATATTAGATCTTTATTTGCTTCAACAAATGAAGCAAAATTAAGAGGATATGATAAAGGACGCTTCTCCTTCAATGTTAGAGGAGGAAGATGTGAAAAGTGTGAGGGTGATGGAGTAAAACGTATCGCGATGAACTTCTTGCCTGATGTATTTATTACTTGTGATGAGTGTGAAGGAAAAAGATATAATAGAGAAACTTTGATGGTTACTTATAAAGGCAAGAATATCTATGATGTCTTACAGATGACTTGTGAAGATGCATTGAAGTTCTTTGAAAACATTCCTTCTATCCATCGTAAAATTAAAACGCTTTGTGATGTTGGACTTGGCTACATAAGACTTGGTCAATCATCTGTTACTTTATCCGGGGGCGAAGCTCAAAGAATAAAACTAGCTTACGAACTCCAAAAGAGATCGACAGGTAGGACTTTGTATATATTAGATGAACCAACTACAGGTCTTCATGTAGATGATGTTAGAACTTTATTAAATGTTTTAAGATCTTTTGTAGCTAACGGTAATACTGTGCTTGTAATCGAACATAATTTAGATGTAATTAAATGTGTTGACTATATTATCGATTTAGGACCAGAAGGTGGCGAAGGAGGAGGACAAGTTTTAACATGCGGAACTCCTGAAGAAGTAGCTAGCGTTAAAGAGTCATATACCGGTCAATATTTAAGCAAAGTTTTAAAGCGTGATTTAGAAAGAATGAAGAAGGCCTCTTCTAATTGATAAGAAAAAATTAATATGATATATTAAAAAGTAGCAGGAGATACGTAAATAATGAAAGAGCAACACATTACTATTCAAGAATATGCAAATCATTTTGGCTTAATGTGGTTAAGCGGCGATCGTGAAGCGATGAAACGCCCTATTTATGAGCCTACTGTTAATCGACCAGGATTAGAATTAGCGTGCTTCTTTGATTATCCGCGAAGTAAAAGATTAGTGTTCTTGGGAAATAAAGAAACAGCTTTTATTAAGACGATGAGTGAAGAAAATATTAATCTAGCTTTTGATTTTTTAATGAATGATAAATGTCCTGGAATTGTTGTTTGTAATAATTTAGAAGTTGATGAAAGAATCATCGCTTTAGCAAGGAAGAAAAATTTTCCTTTATTTGTATCCAATTTAAGAACAAATGATTTATTTATTGAAACAACAAATTTCTTAACTGAGGAATTGGCTCCTTCTGTATCATTACATGGTACGTTAATGGAAGTATTTTCTGTTGGAGTTATCATTACTGGTTCTTCAGGTATTGGTAAATCAGAAACCGCTCTTGAATTGATTAAAAAGGGACATCGTCTTGTATGTGATGATCGAGTTGATATAAGATTAACTAGAGGAAAATTAATTGGCAAATCGCCGGAATTACTCAAGAATATGATGGAAGTTCGTGGTATTGGTATTATTGATATTTCCAAAATGTTTGGTATCAACACTATTAGAGATTACAAAAATGTTGATCTAATTATTGAATTAACTCCTTTTTCTTCAGAACAAGAATATGAAAGATTAGGAAGTAAAACTCAATATAAAGATATATTAGGCGTTAAAGTACCTTTGATTTGTGTTCCAGTTGCAGGAGCAAGATCAATAGGTGATATTATTGAAGTGGCCGTAACTAACTTCAAATTAAAACGACAAGGTTATGACTCAACTCATGAATTTGAGGAGAGATTAAATGAATTATTGAAAAGGAATGGGTAGGTGAAAATATGAATTATTTAGCATCTGTATTACCAACTAATATTATTGACATTGGTGGTATTAAAATTACTTATTATGCAGTGTTTATTCTTCTTGGAGCATTGATTGCTTTATTTATCAGTAAACATGAATACAAAAAGCTAGGAGGAAAACCAAGCGATTTAGATGGTTTATTTGTAGTTAGCTTGCTTTCTGGAATTATCGGAGCAAGAGTTTGGTTTGTTATTGCAGAATGGTCTAGATTCTTTGCAGGGGAACCATGGTATAAAGTATTTTATGTTTGGGAAGGTGGACTAGCTATTCAAGGTGGCGCGATATTTGGAATTTTTGTAGGCGTTATTTATGTTTTTTTAGTCTTAAGACCTAAAGTAAAAGCTACCGTT
Organism: Erysipelotrichaceae bacterium; assembly: GCA_022772105.1. Taxonomy (GTDB): domain Bacteria; phylum Bacillota_I; class Bacilli_A; order RFN20; family CAG-449; genus UBA3210. Next base: position 10,997 of record JALFBO010000153.1, read on the forward strand.
TTAGAAATCACTGATTGTATTGTACCAACTATGTTATTAGCTCAAGCTATTGGACGTATTGGAAATTTCTTTAATCGTGAAGTATATGGTAAAGTGTTTGATTATTCAAAAACAATATTTGCTTCATTCCCTCAATGGTTTATCAACCAAATGCAAATAGAAGTAATATCTTCAAATGGTGAAGGAATTAAATATTTTGATGGTATCATTGATCCTTCGAAACAAATGGTTCATCCTTTATTCTTATACGAAGCACTTATTAATATTTTAGGATTTATTGTATTATTCTTTGTATTACATAAATTGATGAAAAAGATATTAGTACCTGGTGTAGTATGTGGGGCGTATTTTATTTGGTATGGGGTAACTCGTATTGTTATGGAACCTTGGAGAAATTCCAAATTTATTATGGGCGATAATGATGGAGTTATGTCTTCGCGTATTATGGCATTTTCCTTTTTAGGAATAGGTGCCCTAATTATTATTGCTTCCATTATCATTTACTTTGTTTCTAAACATAAGAAGAATATTAAAGCAACAGAAAAACAAGTAGAAGAAGTTTTTGATGAACCAGTTTTAACAAGACAAGAAGTTGGAATTACTAAATACGCTACTCCTGAACAATATAAAGCTCATGATTTCTCAGGGTTAGAAGCAAGCGATATTCTTACTGAGGAAGATATCAAAGAAGCAGAAAACTTAGTTAAAGAAGATGAAGAGAAAGTTGATGATTTCATCGTTATTGAAGGACCTGAAATCATTGAAGAAGAACTTCCTCCAGTAGTGGAAGAAGTTAAAGAAGAAGTCGTTGAAGAAGTAGAAGAAGAACCATATGAACCTCGTGTCTTAGAAATTGAAGAAGGCGATTATGTTTCTCAATCAAAAATTAATAAATTTGTAGAGAAGAACAAAGATGTAATGGATGATTATCTTGATGGATATCGTAATCCTTATTCTCCTTCTAGTGAAAAGGACGTTTTAGAACAAGAAAACGAAGAAGTTGA
>JALFBO010000032.1 GCA_022772105.1 Erysipelotrichaceae bacterium
ATTCTTAGAAATTTCTACTTTATCATCCGTGGGTTTAGTGGCGATTAAGAACAAAGGAAAAACCACTGTTGCAGCGATTAGATATTTAATCTTTAATCTTGTAGGCTCAGGACTATTCTTAATTGGAATTATTCTTCTTTATGATATGACTGGATATTTTATGTTTGAAAAAATTCTTGTCGCACTATCTTCTCTTCCTTCGTCATCTAATTTACCTATTACTTGTTCTTTTGCTTTAATTGCAATTGGACTTGGTATTAAGTCAGGATTATTTCCATTTTACTTCTGGATGCCTGATACTTATGGAGAAGCAACTACTTCATCAGCGTCTATAATTTCTGGATTTATTTCTAAAGGTTATATAATTTTATTGATTAAATTTATAGTTCGCGTATTTGGCTTTAGTCATACTTATATATATTTAGGTCAAGAGATAACAGTAGGAGTAGTAGAACGAACGGGAATACTCAATCTTCTATTTATTCTAGGAGCCTTAGGAATGATATTTGGTTCGATATCGGCCATATTTGAAAAGCGTATAAATAAGATGATTGCTTTTTCTTCCGCGGCTCAAATTGGTTACATTTATTTAGCTATTGGAATGGGAGAAGCGGGTATTGCTTGTGCATTATTTCAAATATTAACTCACGCTGTAACTAAACCATTGTTATTTACTGCCGCTCATGGATTAAGCGAAGCTTCCTCATCTAAAACTCAATTTAAATATTTAAGAAATTCAGGAAGAAGAAACGTTTTAGCGGGCATTGGTTTTACAGTAGGTGCTTTAAGTATGATTGGCTTTCCTTTCTTTGCGGGATTTGTTGTTAAATATGTTTATATTCAAAGTGCACTAGAAGGAAGCGTGGAGACATATAAACTTGTTGTGGTTATTCTTTCTTTAGTTATATCAACCTTATTAAATACAATTTACTTTATTAGTAATACTGTTAATATCTACTCTGCTCCTTCTAAAGAAGTACAAGAAGAGATTAAACAAGAGGGAAGATATAAAAATAAATGGAATTTCATCATTGCCATATGTTTATTTATCGCACTTAATATTGCACTAGGTTCCATACCACTTATTTATAATATTTTACAACAAGAGATGTTAAATCTAGGAACTATATTGTTTTAGGAGGATGTATTTATGTATGTATTATCATTATTAACTTCATTGATACCGATTCTGATCTCTTTAGTATTATATTTTAAAAAGAACAATAACAAGATTTTAAATAGAATACTTTGTATTGCTCCTCTTGGAATATCATTAATTTTAAATATAGTTATTTGTTTTACAGGACATCTTGAACCGCTAGTGCTATTTAAAATAAGTGAAGATTTATTAATCGTAGCGCAAATTGATACTACTAGTAAATTCTTTGCTCTTTTAATTTCACTTATTATGATTATTGTCACAATCTATTCATTTAAATATTTTGAAGAAGATGAAAGAAAAAATCATTTTGATGCTTTCTTTATGTTGTCATATGCCGCATTAATGATGTTAACTTATTCTGGTAATTTAATTACAATGTATATTACTTTTGAAATGGTTACTTTATTAAGCATGCCATTAGTACTTCATGAAAAAACAAAAGAATCAATCGATGCTGCATTAAAGTATTTAATTTATTCTGTAGGAGGAGCATTCCTTGGTTTTATAGGTGTTGTCTATCTTTCTTCTTGTAGCGGAAATTTCTTTGTTCTTGGAGGAAGTTTAGTAACATCATCAATCAATAAGAATGTATTTAATGTTGTATTATTATTGATGTTAATTGGGTTTGGTACGAAATGTGGTATGTTCCCTTTACATAACTGGTTACCAACAGCTCACCCTGTGGCACCTGCGCCTGCTTCTAGTATTTTATCAGGAATTATTACTAAATCTGGTGTCATTGCCATTATTAGAATAGTGTATTATGTGGTTGGAACTGAATTTATAATCGGAACATGGCTTCATTATACTTGGATAATTCTAATCTTAATAACTATTTTACTGGGATCGTTTATGGCTTGTGTACAAAAGAATTTAAAGAAGAGATTAGCTTTCTCTTCCGTATCACAAATCTCTTATGTTCTTCTTGGTATTAGCATGTTTAATACTACAGCTTTACAAGGAGCATATGCTCAAGTTGTGTCACACGCTGTAATTAAAGTGTGTCTATTCTTAGTTGCAGGTGTACTTATTCATGTGTTACATATTCATAATGTTGATGAGTTAGACGGAGTGGGAAAAAAGATGCCTATTACAATGTGGTGTTATACAATTTGTGCATTAGGTTTAATAGGCGTTCCTCCAACATCAGGATTTGTTAGCAAATGGTACTTAGCAACAGGTGCTTTATCAAGTGGATTAAAAGTCATTGATATAATTGCTCCTATTGTGCTAATTATATCTGCGATATTAACTGCTTATTATTTATTAGATTGTACGATTCGAGCTTTCTTCCCATCTAAAAAAGATGTTAATTATGAAAAGGTAAAAGAAGAGCCACTATTTGTTGTTCCTTTAATTATTTTAGCAAGTGCGACAATACTTATTGGTCTATGTGCTTCGCCTCTTCTTAATCTTATTGCTTCATATATGTAAAAAGGGGGGATATCTATGAAAGGAATATTATTATTAATTCCTATATTGATGCCTCTGGTAACATTAGGAATTTTGAAATTTTATCATATTAAGAATGAAAAATTATTTAAAGGTATTACTTTAAGTGTAGTACTTATAAATTCATTAATAACTTGGATTTATTTATTTTTGTTAAAAGATACCAGTTTAGTTATTATTAAATTTTCTTCTCTTATCAATTTTGGATTAAAGTTAGATGGATTAGGAAGTATTTTTGCGGGTATGGTCTCTTTGTTATGGCCTATTGCAATGATTTACTTATTTGAATATATGAAGCATGATGAAAATAGATATGCTTATACTATTTATTATGTTGCTACATATGGGGTAGTATTAGGAATATCATTTTCTTCCAATTTATTTTCGCTATATATATTTTATGAACTACTTACTTTCATTACTTTACCGTTAATTATTCATTACCAAACGAAAGAAGCAAAAAGAGCTGGAAGATATTATTTATATTTTTCTTTGTCTGGTTCTTCTTTAGCTCTTGCTGGACTTGTACTTCTCCTTATAAAAACAGGCACATGTGATTTTACTATGGGAGGAAGTGTTACCACCTCGTCTAATTTAATGCATTTTGCTTATTTATTAACATTTTTTGGCTTTGGAGTAAAGAGCGCTATATTCCCTTTATGTTATTGGCTTCCAATGGCGGGTGCTGCTCCTACACCAACTACTGCCTTACTACACGCAGTTGCTGTTGTTAAAGCAGGTGCATTTGCTTTGATTCGTGTTACTTATTATAATTTCTCATACA
>JALFBO010000194.1 GCA_022772105.1 Erysipelotrichaceae bacterium
TGTTAAGAAGAAAAGCCTATGCAGAAATTTTACAATGGAAAAACAATCATACCAAGAAATGTTTGATGATTAAAGGTGCCAGACAAGTTGGAAAGACCTATTTGGTTAGAGAGTTTGGAAAAAACGAATATGAGTCATTCATTGAAATCAATTTTATTAAGAATCCTAACTTAAAAGACATATTTTCTGGTGATATTGATGCAGAAAATATTTACAAGAGAATGTCATTTAATATTGAGGGGGCTAAACTGATTCCTCACAAGACATTGATCTTTTTGGATGAGATACAGGTATGTGGTAGAGCAAGAACAGCAATAAAGTTTTTGGCAGAAGATGATCGATTCGATATTATTACGTCTGGTAGTTTACTTGGATTAACTTATGCTGAAGACGATGATCCTCTTGTTGAAGAAGCTGAGTCCAATCCTACTGGCTATGAGGATTTTATCACTATGTATTCCTTGGATTTTGAAGAGTTTCTTTGGGCAATAGGCATTAGTGATGAACAAATTGCAGGGCTAAAAGTATACTTTGATAACAATAAGAAAGTCGATAATCTTACGAACAATAAATTTGAAAATCTATTCAAAGAATTCATAGCAGTTGGGGGAATGCCTGAAGTAGTCGCTGATTATTCTATGCATCGCGATTTTAATCGTGTTGATAAAATACAAAGAAGAATCGTTACTGATTACCAATTTGACATTGGGAAGCACGCTAAAGGGGCTGAAAAAATGAAGGTGAGAAAATGCTATGATTCTTTACCTAAGCAACTTTCAAAAGAAATCACCAAATTTCAATATAGCGTGGTTGAAAAAGGACAGACAAGAAAAAAATATGGTGGATCAGTAACTTGGCTCGTCGATTCCGCATTAGTCAATATTTGTTATAACGTGTATGAGCCATATATCCCACTTCTTGGGAATTCAAACGATGACCATTTTAAACTTTATAGCAATGATACAGGACTTCTTTGTTCTAATTATGGTTTTGAAATGAAAAAAGCGATATTGGACAACCTTTTAAAAGGAAACACCAAAGGTGGAATTTATGAGAATGTCATTGGTGAGTGCTTGATAAAGAAAGGATATAAACTTTATTATTATAAGCCTGACAGCACTCATGAAATCGAGTTCCTTATCGAAAAGAACAATGAAGTATTGCCAATAGAAGTCAAAGCGAGTAATTCTTCAACTGTCTCACTTAACAATTTCATCGATGAATTTCATCCAAGCATAGCATTTAAGTTCATAGATGGCAATGTTGGAATGGATGGAGTTAAGAAGACGCTTCCTCATTATATGATTTTATTCATTTAAAAATGTAAACATCGTCCTTAACTGAATTTTACTCTTCATTGATATACTTTTTGACTCAATTAAAGGGGAATAATTCAGATGAGGATGATGTTTTTTGTTGATACATAGATAGTATTAGATTATTTATTTGTTTTAAAACCAGTATAAAAAAAGATTCTCACTTGATTAAGATAAGATATTATTTTGTTTTAATATTTAATCTAATATATAGATATTTATAATTGTCAATTCATGAATTATTGTATAATATTTATGTATCTTCAAGACATTTATATTTTGAAATTTGAATTAAATAAAGGAGTATTATGCAAGACTTACTAGCGGTTATAAAAGCAGTATTAAATAATGAAGATAAGAAGTTTAATATAACTCCTTCTTTATTAAATGATGCGAAAGAGAATGGTATGATTTCTTTTTTATCGCTAGTAATGGATGAAAATACTTCTTTAAAGTTACAAAAATTCTTACTAGATAATTACGCTAATGAGATGAAGCGAAATAATGCTCAAAAAGAAGCGTTATTTAAGATAAAAGAATTGTTTACTAGTAATAATATTTCTTTTATGTGTGTAAAAGGATTTACATTAAAGAGTTTATATCCAGAAGAAGAACTTCGCTACATGTCTGATTTAGATATATATGTAGGAGATAAATATTTATCTAAGGCAGTGAACTTACTTCAAAAAGAAGGATATAAGATTATTCAAAGAACTGATCATGATGTAGAACTTGCTATAGAAAACTTTGTTAC